>JABDJR010000440.1 GCA_013003415.1 Candidatus Eiseniibacteriota bacterium
AGAAGTAACGCACCCGTGGCGGTGGGTAGGCTCACATAGGCGAAAGAGAACCCGGCCGCATAGGCAAACAGAGCAAGTGCCGACCGCCAATTTCCCCGGCCAGGGCTGGCGCCATTTCGGAGTCGAACTACCAGCCAAAGCGCAAGGCCACCCGCAATCAGTCGGATGGTGGTGAAGCTTGCCGCATCGATGTTGGTGCGATCGAGGGCCACGCGACAGAGGATGGAGTTGCTCGCGAAGGCCACCATGGCAAGGAAGGTCAGTGTTAGTACGCGCACGGCGGGCATCGTCTTCCCATCCTCCTCACGTCACTTCCCTGGTACGCCTGGCTTACGATACAGGGTTACTACTCAACGCATCTTGCAGGACCCGCTGGAGGTCGCTTGACCCATAGGGTTTGTGGAGAAACCCGGTGTATCCATTCGAACTGCAATCTGCCGCAACGACATCGTTCGCAAAACCACTGCAAAAGATCACCGGTATGTTGCTATGAATCTTACGAATCTCGGAGCAGGTTTCGTTCCCGCTCAATCCTGGCATGGTTACATCCAGTAGCACAGCATCGATTTCATCTTTGTGCTGACTAAAGATCTCCAAGGCCTGTTCGCCGTTGGACGCTTCAAACACACGACAGCCTATCTCTTGCAGGATGGCAACGCTAACCTGACGCACACCGTCTTCATCGTCGACCACCAGAATCGTACTATTGCAAGGTTCGGTTGGCTCCATCGCCGCTCGATGTTCGACTTTTGTGCGCTCTGCGACAGGGAAGAGAATCGTAATCGTAGTGCCGCGCCTTAGTTCACTTTCAACTTTCAGGTATCCATTGTGGCTATGGACAATCCCTAAAGTCGACGACAGCCCTAGCCCATGCCCCGAAAACTTTGTGGTGAAGAAGGGGTCGAACATTTTCTCGCGTGTTTGTGGATCCATCCCGCAACCATTATCCGAGACTTCAACCGCGACATACTCTCCGGGTTTTGGAGGTTCGCCTACCCAGAATTGGCTTGGGGAGTCTTCCGTTCTAAGAGTGGGTTGGATGCGGACCGTTATTCGGCCCGGTCCATCCCCGATAGAATCCGCAGCGTTAGTCACGAGATTCAGAAGGATTTGGCGAATCTGACCATCGTCGCCCTCAATTGCCTTTGTATGTTCCGACACCTTCAATGCAAAGCTGACGTTCTTAGAGTAAGAGAAGCTCAACAGGTTGACCATGCTCTCGGCAAGTTCCGGGAGCATGACCGATTCTGTATCTCTTAGCGAGCGACCGGCATAGATAAGCATTTGATCACAGAGTTTCGACGCATTAACGGCTGCAGCGTGACTGGCTTCAATTGAAGTTCGTGCGCGCTGATCGTCCCTTAGGTCATTCAGTGCCAGCTCATTGTTGCCAATGATGACTTGCAACAGGTTGTTGAAGTCGTGGGCAATGCCCCCGGCCAGAACCCCGATGCTATCTAGCTTTTGAGCGTGTCGAAGTTGGCTTTCGAGCATGGCTTGTTCGCGCTCCGCCTCTTTCTTGGCCGTAATATCTCGCGTAATGGCTAGGTGTAGATTGCCTCCAAGGTCTTCATCGGCGAGGGGTGTAGCATGAGTTTCGACCCATCTCTTACCGCCCTTCAAACCGTTTAAGGCAAACTCCAGGGTACAGGACTCACCTGCAATCACGCGTCGGTTGAGGTCGACGAACGCCTCACGATGCTCATCGTCGATCAGGGGATACACGTTGAGGCCACGCACCTCTTCGAAGGAGTCTGCCTCGATCATGGCTAGTCCCGCGGGATTCATATCAAGAAGCTCACCCCCCGGCGTCAAAATCTTAACGCACTCCGGTTCCGAATCGAGAATCGTGCGCAATCGGGCGCTTGTGGTCTTAAGTTCAGCCCGGCTCTCAGAGGCGACACGCTCAAGCTTTTTTTGGTATGCCTCAAGCCTTTCTTCGACTTTGATTCGTCTAGCTACTTCCTCTTTGAGGGCGGAATTAGCTTCCTTGATTTCTCGAGTGCGGCTGCTGACCTCCTGGGCTACCCGGAGTTCACGGCCCCGGAGGACATAAATAATGACGGCTGTTAACAGCGAGAGCAAAAGCCCACCGACCAGAATTCCCAGAGGAACCAAGGTGTGGTGCTCGGCCAGGTACGCATCGGAAGCAGCGAATCTTACACCTAAAGTATGACCGCCCCAGGGAAAGCTCGCGGCATAGTGGGGGCGATTTGTGTCCTCGAAAATGGATGAACTCGAGCTTTCGACGGTCATCGAAGTGGGGTGGAAGGCATAGAGACTCGCTCTCTCGCCATCCGGCGGCATGGTAAACACTTCCAAGTGCATATCCGCGTCGCTCGAATGATCCCTCCCAGCTTCAATAGCAGCAGGGACGTCCACCACCGCAACTAAATAGCCTTCAAGGCTGTTGCGACGTTCCTCAACCGTATTCGTGGACGATGCATTTCTATACTTAGGTAAGATGGCCAACGCACCGGCAGCTTCAGTGGTTCCTTGAACTAAAACGAGAGGGGCGGCGATAACTAAAGATGCAGAATCACGAGCCCGCTCGAACGCGGCGAGCCTAATTGCCTCGGAACTAACGTCGAAGCCCAAAGCGAACTCGTTACCTTCAAGAGGCTCGATTCTGGTCACGACCACATATTGACTCCGGCGAGGCGCTGGTATGACTTTGCCGTGGGGGGAACGGTGTGTGATTTGGTAGTTAGGGTAGGTGCGGCGCATTTCCGCCTCGTGCGCCTCGCGTTGCGTTCCCTTCACCACGGGATTCCAGCTCAGAGCTTTCAGGGCGGGGCGTCGGGCTAGAATGGGTTCTACAAAGCGCGAGAACTGCTCTTCGGTAACGACAGTGTTGACCGCATAGAGAGACGATAGGTCATCGAGGGCTGAGGTCGTTTCCTTGAACCGATCTTGAATGAGAACTAAGTGTTCAAAAGCGTGGGCTTCAAAGTCGGCCCGAGTGGCTTGCTCCTCCAAACGGACGGTTGAACGCCATGCGACAGCGCTAAAGAAAGCACCAAGGATGAGAACGATCAGGAAGTGCGGCGAGTAGGCCAGCTGGTTTCGCATGGGGCGATCGTGTCCGAGTTCTGGCGGAAACTGCTATGTTGATATTATGTAAGTCTTTGATGCGAGTTCATGATAGCAGTTGCGGAGGACTTTGTGGTTGCCGGGGGCTAATTCCATTTACCACGTTCCCTCGAAGGCATGCCCTGCTTGACCTCTTGAAGGAGGACGCCGAAAACGACCATATTCTTTGCCAGTTTGTGCTCCAAGCCATCCCCGGCTGCCACTTCTAGAACGGTGTACTTGTTCTTTAAGGTGGCGACGACTGAGAGTGCATGGCCCTTGCGGAGTGGCTTATTATTCTGTCTTGCGTGCTTGAATGCTTGGAACAGTGAACCTTGATCTTTCTTCATACCGCTCCACAGAGCAGCCTGGGCCGGGTCAACAGCCGCCGCTGGATCCAGGCTCTTCGCATGCTTATAGGCGCTATAGTCAAGCTTGCGGTTTCGCGCTGTTAGCTTAGCAACGTTCTTCGTCGCTTTTGCCGCCTCTTTGAGATTCAGCTCTTGGCTCACTCTCCAAGACAAGGGACTTCCGCTTGTAGCCCTTACGATGTTGGATTCATGTAGTTTTAGAGCCTTGGCCAGAGAGCCACGCCCGCCCACCAGGAAGAGGGACTCCCCGTCGGCTAGTTCGCAGGCTGGATTAAGATTGTCAATGCCAAAGTCGTGGCTATAAGCACCCATGTCTCCAAGGTTGGATTCGGATGGCTTGATGACCTGATGGATAAGAGCGTAATAAAGTTGTGGGTTACCGCTGGTATTGGTCGCGCCCACTTTGGCTTTGACTTCCATGGTGTTCTCCTAATGGGGTTGGATTGTGGGCCTTGCTTCAAGCGGCGCCAAGGCGATCGTTGTTAGTCCTGGGAACGTTGGCCGACGATTCTAACAATCCCAACCACAAAGCCGCCATATCCAATGTAACGGCCGTCGCGGAGCCGCTAAGCCAGTGCGCGCATGCGCTCCCAAAGCACCACCGCCTCGCGCTGGGCATCGTTTCGCACCGCATGCAGGTCGGCGGTAACCAGACGACCGTCTTTCACCACCGCTTTCCCGCCCACGGTAACCCGGCGGGGTAGGGGCTCACCCCTTTCTTGAGTCACCGTGTCATTGTCGATCACGTCCGCAAAGAAACTCTCTAAAAGAGTACGCCCTTGCACCAAGGCTTTCTGCCCGCGAGCCGGGAGGTCGCCGTGAGCTTCGGCTTCTTCGCGGAACACGTCCAACTCATCGCTCATAACCGCGGGATAGCCATCGCTCCCAAGAGCGACGCGGTCTGTTTGGTTTAAGGCGCTGGGATAGCCGACTTTGTTCCCTCGGTTTGAGCGCGGGTTCTGCACGAACCAAGCCCCTCGATCCGCGGCCATGCGAACTTGGCTGGGAGTTAGGTGAATGCCATGGGCCAGGATCGAGCCTTCGGGCAGTGCTCCTAGTTTGACAAGGCGGTCCACCGGATCGGTGTAGCCGCGGTCTCGGGCATCGGCCACATCGGACGCGTCTTCGGCCACGTGCACATGGAGCACGGTGTCGAGTTCGCGGCATAAGTTACCCGCTTCGCGAATGGTTTCGTCGGACACGGTGAAGCCGGCGTGCAAGCCGATCACGCCCTTCACGAGGGGGCGCCGGTTCGCTTTGATAAAACGTCGACCCTCAAGGAGGCCGCGCTTTGCTTCTTCGCGACCGCCGTTTCGTTCCGTGGCTCCGTAACAAAGTACGGCCCGTACACCCATGTCTTGGCAGGCATCGGCGATAACATCAAGCGAGCCTTCAATGAAGTTGGGCGATTCGTGATGGTCGACCAAACCCGTGGTTCCGGCCAGCAGGGCTTCCCCAATGTAGTAGCGCGCGGAGGCGCGAAGGGAGGGCTCGTCGAGGGCGCGATCTAGCCGCCACCAAATCGACTCCAGGATCTGGACAAAGCTTTCGGGTTCTTTCGCGGGAGCGGGCAGCCCCAAAGGAGCGAGTCCGCTATATAAATGAGTGTGGGCGTTGACCGCGCCGGGTTGGGTCATACCCGTCATGGCCGCCTACTTCCCGGTTCGCTTGGGGCGAATACGACCCACCGACATAGCTTGTGCGGCGGGAGAGTCTTTCATGGGCAAAGTCATGCGTCGCTCGCCGTCGAAAAGTGCGAGCGCATTCGCCACCGCACCTGCGGTGGGAACGAGGCCAATCTCTCCCACACCTTTCGCCCCAAAGGGTCCCTCCGGTTCCGGATCTTCCACCAAGGTCACTTCCACTTCCGGCATGTCCCGCGCACGAAGCACACCAATTTCGCGAAGCTTGAACGTGACGGGCATGCCGTCTTCGCAGGGGAGGTCTTCGGTGAGGGCGTAGCCCAATCCCATATGGACCGAGCCTTCGATTTGCCCTTCACACAAGGCGGGGTTTACCGCGCGGCCCACGTCATGGGCGGCGAGCATTTTTGCCACGCGGCCATTTTCGTCGAGAATGCAGACTTGCGTGGCGTAGCCAAAGGCGGTGTGGGTTTTGATCTTCTTAGTGGCTGCGCCGGGAGCGGTGGTGTCGTCGATCACCACATCGGCCGCGTACACTTTTCCCACCAAATCTTTAAGACCGTTCTGGCCGTTCAGGTCGGCTTTCATTTTTTCGGCTGCGCTCTTCACCGCTCGCCCGCCGAACAACGTCGCTCGCGAGCCCGTGGTTTGACCGCAGCCCAGGGCGTAGGTGGAGTCAACCTTGGGAATGAATACCGATGCCGGGAGCCCGGTGACTTCCGAAGCAAACTGGGTGAGGACAGTAAGCAGCCCCTGGCCCATTTCGGTATAGCCGTTATAAAGCGACACCGTGCCGTCGGTTTCAACCACCAACCGCGCCATGCCCCATTCCTTCGCGCCGTTTCCAATGCC
>JABDJR010000444.1 GCA_013003415.1 Candidatus Eiseniibacteriota bacterium
CTTTAATCTAGGGAGTGAGGCCTATGCTTTGCCGGACCGGGGGGCCGGTGTTCTGGGATCGGCTGACCACGAAGGTTCAGATGGGCTGATTCTAGCCTATCTTGGTCTTGGATTTATTGCGTTCACGATTGGGGCCGTGATTGGGTTTGTCGTAGCCCCTGTTTCAGAAACGGAGACTACCCTTTGGAGTGATTGAGTATAGAGTGCCGTCTTAGGTCTAGTGGTTGGCGCCTTAGTCTCGCCGATTACAGAGACTGAACGGGTGATTTGGAGCCAATAGCCAAGTTTCGAGTCAAAAGTCCGCCACTTGAAAACTCGTCTCAACTCAACCAGGAGAATGTCTTCATGGCCCTAAGGTGCCTGAAGCTCATCATAGGACACTGCGTCCCAGCGCATCTGAAAGATGTTCCCGCCCCCGTTGAGCGCTTTCGTGGCATCGGCCCTGATGTCACCTAACGTAGTGAACTTGCCGCTCTGCAACTCCCCACGATTGCTCGTGAAGTAGAAGGCACCTCGCTTCAAGTCGACGAACGGACAATAGTCCAGCTTCTTTGAGTTCACCGCAGGCCCCATGTTCACAGCGGGCTTCCAAGCGCCGTTCTCATCCTTCACGCTGAGATAGAGATCTCCACCGCCGTGGCCATCGGCGCGTCCGAAGGAAGAAAAAATCAAAACATCTTCCGCTGGGGAAACATAGGCGTTGAACTCATAGGTCTTGGTGTTGATGGCGGTGCTCAAGGCAACCGGAGGTTGGTAGTCGCCGTCCTTGAATTCACTCCGAAAAATATCTTCGGTTCCCATGCCGCGTTCATAGGTAGCCGTGAAGTAGAGATGCCCTTCCGCTGTCGTAGAAGCGTAGAACTCATCCCCTTCGGTATTGATGTGGGGAGGGAGGGGGTAAGGCTCGCCCCACCCCGTAGAAGCAATGGGCGCTAACCACAAGTTGTAGTCGGTTCCTTCGGGGCGCTCGGGAAGGGGGCGGTTTGAGGCAAAGTACAAGGAGGCTCCGTCGGGAGCGAAGAAGGGTTCGATGTCGTTGTACTCACCCGAAAAGGGAAGAATCTCGGGAGATGACCATTGACCTCCCGAGAATCTCATGGACACTAAGGACCGGGTGGTTTGGGCCAGGTTTCCAACGGTGTAGACTAGGGTCTCGCCATCGCCGGAAATTGCCAGGTCGCGTTCGTACAGACCGGTCGAGATGACATGTTCTCCAAACAACGCGGCTTCCGCCGTCGCCCCGTTGAGGTCGATGCTGGCCTTTTCTGTATGGTTGTCGGCTGAACTACAAGATGCAAGACCTATGGCCAAACAGATGACCCCATAACCCCATAAGGCTCTCATGAGCTATCCTTCCCAAGATGGTTTCTCCCGCCCTTCACAGTAGGCTTTCAGAACGCCATCAAACAAAAATGTCCAGCCGTGTTTCATGTCCGCGTTGTTCTTTTCGGACCAGTTACCAACGCTGGCTTCGGAAAAGCTTAGCGTACATCCGGAGTCGGTGGGGGTGAGTTTGTACTCATAGAATGACACCGTAGGCCCACCCCAGGTGGGGAATCGGTAGCTAGTGAGCTGCATCTTTTGCCCCTGAACAATGTGCGCCACCGTGCCCCAAACTAAGCCACCCCCATCTTTGTAGGATTCGTACATGCGGCCACCGGGCTTGGCTTCCAGGTGGTAGGAACGTTCGCCTTCTTTGCCTCCGATGAAGAACTCGCTGGGCCACCACTCACCAATATTGTCGGTGAGCGCGTTCCAAACTTTCTCTGAGCTGGCTTCGATGTGGATATCGAGTTTCAATTCGGGATTCATGGTTGGTGGGGCCTGAGTCATGACGATTCCTTTCCTTTTTCAGCGATTTGTTTCAAGCGCAAAAGCCGGTCTGAGGGCAGTTTCTCGAAGGGTTTGATCCATCGGCGATAGATGGCTTGAATCGGTACAGGGTTGATGTGATTGATCCGGTGTCTTCCTTCTCTCTCAACACGAATAAGAGACGCCTCCTCCAAGACCTTGAGGTGTTTCATTACCGCGTAGCGTGAGAAAAGAAAGAACTCGCAAAGCTCGTTTGTGGTGCGCGATCGTTTTCGAAGCAAGTCGAGAATTTCTCGACGAGAAGGATCGGCCAGCGCTCTCCACACATCGTTTTCTTCAGGTGGAGACGCTTTCATTGGCTTTTCCTTGGATGGCTTTGATTTCGTGTTCATATGTGACCAAATAGTCACATATGAAGCTCCAGCTGTCAAGAACTTCAATGACGTAGCGTGCTACTATGTCCGAAGCCACCAATTAATCACCAAAGCCCCCTCGGGATTGATTGGAGTAATCATGAAGCGAACCCCGATTCCTGCAGTATTGGCCCTTTTAGGGCTCTCCTTTGCCTGTGCCCCCCATACTTCCGAGCCAGCTAAGGACCACCGCCTTCTACCGCTCTCCTTAGGCAACTCGTGGACCTACGTGGACCAACGGGGGATCGAATCCGTGGACGAAGTCGTCTCCAGCCGTCTGATCAACGATGACGTTGTCTTTCATATTCAAGGAGGGCCCCTCGGGGAGCTCCTTCGAGGCAATCCCGTCTACAGCGATGAAGATCGCCTGTACGTTTACAACGTCAACCGTTCGCTCACGCCACCTGAAGAGTTCTTGGTATTCGACTTGTCGGCGGAGCCCGGAGCAACTTGGCAATCACCCTGGGGTAGGGTCGAACGGTTGGACGATCGCACCGTAGAAACGCCGGCGGGCAAGTTTGCCCCGGTGGCCATGTTTTGCACCGGGTGTAACACGGCCGATGGGCGCACGGAGTTTGGGCTTGTTCCCGGCGTAGGATTCGTGGTGCAAGATCGCATTTGGTTTGCTCCCAACACCTTTGATCTAATAGAGATCAGCCTTCGAGAGGACAGCGATTGAGTCTGATCGACACCTACCTTTCCAAGTACGACTACACGGCTACCCATCAGACTCGGGTGAATGGGAAACCTTCGGAAGTCTATCCGGAGGCACGACACCTAGACTTTAATGAGTCTTGGAAAGCCAAGGTACTTTTTAAACTTAGACGCCTTCCCTTCGAAGACTTAACCCTCGATGCCATGGTGAAGGACGGGAGCTTCGCCGTCTTAGAAGAGTCACCGCCCAACGAATTTGTGGTTGGGCTTATGGGTAGCCCTCGTGGGAAACCGGTGCCGATTACCGATGCCGAGGCCTTCTTGCGATTCAATAAGGTCGACGGCCTCAAGGTGGCCTGGAATTTCTTGCTAACCCCTGAGGGCCAGGAGGAAACTCGCGTGTCTACGGAAACACGCATTCTCTGTCTCGGCCCGAGCATGAAACGCAAATTCTCGATCTATTGGTTTTTTGTACGGCCTTTCAGCGGGCTTCTCAGGAAAGAGATGTTGGGATTGGTGCGAAAACGAGTCGCTTAGCAAGAAAAGGCCTCCAAAAAGCTCTAGGAAGGCCGTTTTACGAGGTTTAGCGAGGTTCAAATTTCGCTCCCGGAAGCGTATGATTATGAGCCCGCCGGATCCGAAGTGGTGGGCCCGATTTTTTTGGCTTTCAAAGCCCCTCTTAAGTTAAAGGAGTTTCCTGTGTTGAAGAAGCTTATTTCAAAAGCCGTCGTTACGGACGCTGAGGCTCATTGCGATGGGCCCTGCGGTATTTACGATCCTGCATCCGCTCGCATTGCCGCCGAAGCCGCAGTTTCCATGACCCGCAAGATCCTCGACCTCTCCGAGCCGAGTGATGCAGCAGGGAAGCTTGCTTACAACAACACTCTTGCCCGATATATCTCCATTAAGGAAGAGCAGGCTCAGATTGCGAAAGATGAGCTACTGATCCTTTGGACCGACTACTTCAAGCCGCCTCATTTGGAGGCCTACCCAAACCTTCACGACACCTTCTGGAAAGCGGCTAAGCTTTGCTCGGCCGTGAAGACCGAAATCAGTGCGCAACATTGCGACGAGCTGATGGATGCGGTCAAAGAGATCCACGAGATCTTCTGGAAAACGAAAAACCGCGACATCGCCTGGTACACGGCCGGCATTTAGGCCTAATGAAACTTTCAAAGCAAGTTCTGCTTTGGATGTTGGGCCGCCGCCGACTCGTACGCGTCAACGGAACAAGCATGGAGCCGACCCTTGGGGACGGCTCCATTGTTTTTGTTGACCCAAGGGCCTACCAGAATCGCAAGCCGATACCGGGAGACATCATTCACTGCCGACACCCGTACAAGATCAGCGTGACCATGGTGAAGCGGGTCGAGTCGGTTTCCCCGCAGTCGCTCACCGTCATGGGTGACAATGTTCCTGAGAGCACAGATAGCCGAAGTCTTGGCGCCATTCCTCACGAACATGTCTTGGGGCGTGTGCTTCTTTGAATCGGTAAAACCCGCTAGTAAACCGGTCCAATCGTGTGCTACATTCAAAGTCCGCCACCACCCAAATCGCCTTGGGTACCCCGCCCATCCCAAGACATCTCAACAACAATGCAAATATAGGAGTATCAACTCCGGAGG
>JABDJR010000446.1 GCA_013003415.1 Candidatus Eiseniibacteriota bacterium
GTCCGGTTCCCGTGGAGGTCATCCCCTTCGCTGAGGCCCTGGTGCGCCAAGCCATCAAAAACTTTGGTGCCGAAGTCGAACCTAAAATGGACGAAGACGGTGAAGATGTCATGATTACCGACAATGACAACCTGATTCTGGATTGCTTATTCGCTGAACCCTTCGACGCAAAACGCATGGAGCGCGAACTCAAACGCCTTCCCGGCGTCGTCGAGAGCGGGCTTTTTGTTGATATGACCGACCGTGTCGTGATCGGAAAAGCTAACGGCGAGGTCGAGGTTATTGACGCGGTTTAGCGCTGCTTTGTGATACAAGAATACCTACGCCACAGTAGAGAGTTTTCAAGGAACGCCCGGCTATATTTGGCCGGGACGTTTTTTTTCGGGTACGGCTTCGGAACCTTTTGGGTTCTCCTCAATCTTTATCTTCGCGAACTCGGACTTCCTGAGTCACAGATTGGCCGACTCCTCTCTGCCCAATCCGTAGGCATGCTGGCCACGGCTCTCTTGGCCGCCTACCTTCTTAAGCGCACGTCCTTTCGCACCATGCTCACCGGTGCGGTTGTGCTTTCCACCCTTGCCTACACGGGCCTCTCGGTTCTAACCGAAACTTGGGGACTGCTGGCGGCCGGGTTTTTCGCCGGCGCAGGTTTTGCCGTGCATCACGTGGTGGCAGCCCCGTTCTTCATGCAGAACTCATCGCCCCGAGAGCGTATCTATCTGTTTGGACTGAGCTGGGCTCTTGAGGTGGTTGCGAGTGTGATCGCAATTGCTTTGGGCGGGTTGTTGGCAGAATACCTGGGCGATCGCCTGGACTCCCCTCTTCTTGGGCTCAGGATTACGTTGTTGGTCGCGACCGGGTTAGTTTGCCTCGCTCTCATTCCCTATAGCTTGCTGAAGAAGTCCGGGGAGCGACGACAGGAAACAAAAGAAAAAGGCCATGGTGGAGGACCGAGGCTCATCTTCAAACTCGCCCTGCCTTCGTTCCTGGTGGGGTGTGGAGCCGGGCTTATCATCCCCTTTCTCAACCTTTACTTTCGCGACCGCTTCTCGGTGCCCACCGACGGCATTGGGTGGATTTTCGCGGTGGCCCAAGCCCTCACGGCGGTGGGCTATTTGGTCGGGCCCGCGATTGCCAATCGAATTGGAATGATCCGAACCGTGGTTGCGGCGGAACTCTTGTCCATCCCCTTCTTTCTTACCCTAGCCTTTACCATGAGCTTTCCCGTGGCGATTGTGGCCTTTTGGTTCCGGGGGGCCCTTATGAACATGAACCACCCGGTGGCCAGCAACTTTGCCATGGAGGTGGTGGGCAAGGACCGCCAAGCCATTACCAACTCCATCCTCATGATGGCTTGGAACGGGGCCTGGATGATTTCGACTCAGGTCGGCGGGATTCTGATCGAGAATCACGGTTTTGCCCTTCCGATCTTGATTACGGTAGGCTTATATTTCTCAAGCTCGCTGATCTATCTTTATTTCTTCCATAACTACGAAGACCGGCTCGGCCTTCGCACTCGATCGAGTCCCTAACCATGGCTAAAACCAAAAAGAAGCAACCCAAGGGCGGAGACCAGAGTTCTAGCCCTGAGATCGTGGGTGGAGCCTCTTGGCCTCCTCTGGCTTGGGTGGCGGCTCTGATAGTTGTAGCCATGTTGGTGGGGGTATCGCAGTTGCCACCCTACAAACCTCGCCTGGGAACTTCCTACCATCAGGTTCGACTCTTCCCGACCCGACTCCAAATGAGCCAGGACGAGCTGCATCTCAACTTCAAGCGCAAAGACTATCCCGCAGTGCGGCGTATCCGGGATTCGACGTTTTCCGACGCCACGATCTTGATCTCCAATCAGGCCGCAGACAAACCGCTAAACTCGGTTCTATGGCTCTCCTACTATCTTTATCCGCGAGTCCTTGTCACCAATGCCAATCTTGAGATCGACCCATCCATTCCACTGGACTTCATGATCATGACCCCGAACTTTCATCCTGGGATTCCTGACAGTCTGGCCACCTCTCGATTCGTGGCTCCGGTCTCCGATCGCGCGAAAGCGTACGTGGAAGAGAATTGGTAGCCTTCACCACCATCATGGGATGGATTCTCCCCATCGTTCTTTGGTTTGGAATCACCCTCGGTGGGCGCGGCATCTTAGGTCGTTTCAAACTCACCCAATGCAAGGTGGGTGACTGGGGCATGGGATTTCTTCTCGGCTACACGCTCTACACCACGCTTCTTTATTTCTTGGGGTGGATCAAAGTTCCCTACCACCCCATTGTCTTTGTCCTCGCC
>JABDJR010000456.1 GCA_013003415.1 Candidatus Eiseniibacteriota bacterium
CAATTTGGTCTCCATTTTGAATGCCATCGGTGGGGGCAATAAAACTTTCGAGTTGAGGCGGCGTGTTGTCGAGCACAAGTTCGAGTCTTCGATTTCGTCTTCGGTCAAAATCGGTGCTGACCCCAAAAACAAAAATGCCAATCACCTGATCAGCTAGGTCTCTGGCATCGATAACCCCATCGGCGCTCAGTCCATCCCAGGTGAACGTATAGTCGCCGGCCAGAAACTCCTGCTGATCCAAGATGGTGACAAGCTGAGGAACCGAGAATCCTGGAGGTTTGAGCTCGGCACTGATTGTGACGAGGACCGTGTCCTCTAAAGCTGAGAATGCCACCGTGACATCGTCTTTAATGCCGTCGAGATTCTTGGGGGAGTACTGGGTGGTGTCGCTGCGAGCGCCCTCGGACAAAGCAAAGAACACGTCGCCAATAACCGCGGCGAAGTCCCCCGCATTATCGAGACTAGCGGAAAGACTCGAATCTTCGGCCACACCGCAACCCGGATCCTTGACCGTAACCACAATGGGGTACTCCCCATCAATTTGAGTGTTGGCTTCGCTAATCACGTAGGTCAGCCGCGAACGGGTTGCGCTCAAGCTTTGCTCGGTAACCGCGGCAGGATTGAACTGGGTATCTAAAGCGGAAAAGTCAGCATCGACATCGACGGTGAGGGCGATGGAGCTAAATTCGACTTCAACCTCGATACGATCCCCATTTTGGAAGATGGAGAACTCGTTTAGCAGGTTTGTGGAGAGGATCTCGGGCGGACTGTTGGAAAGACAATAGGCGGTTTCCGAGGCTGCGCGGTTGCCGCCGGCATCGATGGCAGAAAGGAGAACGGGTAAGCCGGCCGCATCGATTCGGTTGTTGGCGGCGCTGATCGTGTACTCAATGCGAAAGCAAGTTTGATCCAGCGGCGTTACCTGCACATTGGCATTGTCGAAACCGGAGTCGAGGGAGGAGAAGTCTGCGGTGACGGAAGTGGGCGAACCTTCAATACAAACGTCCAATACAACGGCGGTGCCATTGGCTACCACCGCGTTAGCGGGCTCAATCGTATCGATGGCTAAAAAGGTGGGGGCCTCCGTGTCGATCGTGAGGGGTAACGTGACCAGCTCGTCGCCTTCCCCCTGGGTGCCGATTCCAAATAAGGCAATCTCGTAGTCGCCATCGTCGAGGACGACATCATCGACGCGACCGTCAAAAGCGAAAACATGGATGCCTTGTCCGCGGGTAACCAAGGCTTGCAAGGTGGCAATGGTGCTTCCCCCGCCAACCGGGGTGAGACTGATTTGGACCTGGGCCGAATCAACCACCACGTCGTATTCAATTGAGGTGATGTCTTGAACGAAGTCTCCGTTGGGGGAGAATACTTCGGGCTGAAGCGTCGGCGTTCCGAAAATGGGTTCGGCTTGGCTCACTTGAGGGAGAACGCAAAAACTCACAAAGCACGTAAGAAAGAGAAGCGTTTTATTCATCATGATTTTTATGGAGTGGTTGCCACATTGTTAGGATAACTCTGAACCGACCGCATCCATGGGCCGACCATACGCACCGGGCTGCCTCCGCCGTTAAAGCGCCACCAAATTTCAGACGCCATGCCTCCCTGGCGATCCACTTGATGCAGGGTTGCAATGCCGGTGTTTTCCGGAACGCGAACCTGAGCCACAGTGCCTGCATAGGTGCCTGGAGCAACTTTCCGAGCCACCGCACCAGGTACAGGCGGCGATGGGAGGCTTTGGCGTAGGGCGGCCTCAGTGAGATACGCACCCCAGCAAGGTCGGAATGAATTTGAACTTTCGTTACTCAGCCATGTTCGGATCAAACTTCCGTCTCCCGGGTCTTTCATGCGCGACAACTGCGCTAAGGCGCTTTGTTTTTGCGCATAGGGTTGGGGAAGGGTCCAGGCCCACAGCCCTTCCGGCTCGTTGGGAGGGCACGGGCAGTCAATTTGTTTCACATCGACTTTCTCTTGTCCCCAAGCGCCTTCCTGGGGATGGAGGCGATAGATGTCTCCTTCTTCGGTCCAAATCCAAAGCACCTTACCCTCATCCCAGAAAACGGAGCGGGGTGTGCCCAAGGAAAAAGTATGGCTTACACCGTGCTTACCCGCGATCACCACCTCGCGCTGACTTCCGCCGTAGTCGGGGAGATGCAATCGCCCCACCACCGCCCAGCTCAGGCTGTCTGGACTTAGAACCCACTCTCGAACTTCTAAGTTCCGGTTCAAACGCCACTCCACTTTGTCCTCGATACGGGTGTGAAGGTCGTGGAGCCGGTAGTCATAGGTGTGGGGGTTGGCCGCGTCGACCAGGAAAACCAAGGTGCCATCGGCCAAACGCAAGTAGCGCTCGGGAAAGGGCGTGGTTTCGCCTATTTGAGGCACCCCTTCAAGGCTGTGCTCGAGCGGGGTTTTCAAACTGGGCCATGAATCGGTTTCTTCGGGAAGGATTCCGACAATGGGCCGTTGCCAAGGATGGAGATTTCGGGACTCCATGTCCAAAAGTCCAAGTCGGGTAGCGGCGAAAAGTCGCCCGTTGCTACGAGCCAAGCTTCGCACCGGGCCGCCAATCCACTGAAGTTCGCCCGACTGTGGACGAAGACAAAGGGTGTCACTGGCCGCCCCCTCGGAATCCTGAGCCAAGAAGACAAGAGACCCACCGGGGCAGGAAGTGAGTTGGGAAAAGCGAACACCTTGGGCGTATCCCGTCAGGGGGATCACCGAGGCGAGAAGGCTTAGGACCCCTAGGGCAAAAAGCCTAGACGTCTTCACAGGGGGTCCTTTTGACACACAACCTCATCGTAACTCGTTTCTTCGTGTTGACCCTCGCCGGAGAGGGTCGGTACAGTCCGCCTCAATCGAGCCGGGTCAAAAAGAATAACGGAACCAAGGTATACTGAAAAACATGGAAAAACCCACTCTCGGTTTGGCGCTCAGCGGGGGAACAGCCAAATCGATTGCTCATATCGGGGTATTAGAGGCCCTCACCGAAGCTGGAATCTACCCCGATTACATAGCGGGGACAAGTGGCGGA
The DNA here is from genome assembly GCA_013003415.1 of Candidatus Eiseniibacteriota bacterium. Classification (GTDB taxonomy): domain Bacteria; phylum Eisenbacteria; class RBG-16-71-46; order JABDJR01; family JABDJR01; genus JABDJR01. The sequence goes on from JABDJR010000456.1 coordinate 3,035, forward strand.
GCTATTGTGGGTTCTCTCTACGCG
>JABDJR010000487.1 GCA_013003415.1 Candidatus Eiseniibacteriota bacterium
AGCATTCTTTCCGGCGCACACAACACGCTGTTCACCAAAGTGATGGAGATTCTGAACGAGCGGGGACTGAAGGATATTCTGGTTACCGGCGGCGGTATTATTCCCGACTCGGACATGCAGAAGCTGAAGCAGCTTGGGGTGGGGGATCTGTTTGGTCCCGGCACACCAACCGAAGACATCGTGAACTACATTCAAACTTGGGTTAAAGAAAACCGGTGGCAGACCTAGGGTCTGTACCCCGACGCTGTTCCCTAACAGCGTGTTGATGTTTGGGCTTGGAGGAGTAAAGAGAATGACTCTCAGATTCCCCAAAATACTAAGAACCACCCTGCTACTCGCGGTCGCCGTTTATTTTGCGGCCTGTGGGGAAGATGATCCGACCGCCCCCGAAATCATGGGTGGGGCTGGTCTTCGTGTGATCCTTCCCCAGGGATATGAAACCCTCGAGGACTTAAGGGTAGAAATATGGCACGACAACGCGGTGCCGCCGCCGCGGTGCCCTTCAAACTCTCAAGAAGCTCCCGTACAAGCTATTGGACCACAACAAGATAGCTGCTCCCGCATGTCCGTCGACATTTGGGACCTTTTGGGCCGGCCGGTTCGCACCGAGGCCAGTGTGCCATCCGGAGGAGAGGCCCTAGGTTGGAACACCCTCGACAATGAGGGTGAGGAAGTGAATAGCGGTATCTATTTTACGCATCAGGCATGTCTTGATTCTGAGGGCGAATGGACCTTTGAGGGCAGTTATTATGTATGGCGCGCCAGAGAGCAGGCCTTGTGCCAGTGGCCTCTTCTCATTGAGGAGGTAGATGCCTCCAATTCCACAGGGTTGGTTGAGCTGTCGCCAATTCCTGTTCTCTTTCAAACGGTCACGGTTGGATTTTTTGGTGAAATACTGACGAGTGTGACCTTTGAGAATCCGTTCTTAGTTCGTGTGCGCGCAGCCGGCTACCAAAGTTTTGAAGCAGAAGTTCGCCTAACCGAAGGGCGCTACACAGAAGTTGAAGTCACTTTAGAACCCCTTACTCCAAGGGAGAACATTTCGCATGGACAAAGTCGTTAAAGATGCGGCCGAGGCCTTAGCTAAAGCTGGGGTACGCGACGGGGCCACCATCATGATGAGTGGTTTCGGGCTTTGTGGTATCCCCGAAAAGCTCATTGCGGCAACCAAAGCCCTAGGCGTGAAAGATCTAACGATCATGAGTAACAATGCCGGAGTCGATGACTTCGGCATTGGTCTGTTACTCCAGTCTCGCCAAGTGAAGCGCATGATTTCCACCTACGTGGGCGAGAACGATTTGTTTGAGTCGCAGTTTTTAGGCGGGGAACTTGAGGTGGAACTCACGCCTCAAGGCACCTTTGCGGAGAAGATCCGCGCGGGCGGTGCCGGCATTCCTGCGTTTTTTACGCCCACCGGTTACGGGACCCAAATCTCCGAGGGTGGTTTACCCATTCGCTACAACAAAGACGGCACGGTTGATCTTGCCTCCGCGAAAAAGGAAGTGCGGGAGTTCAAGGGCAAGATGTATGTGATGGAAGAATCCCTCACCGCCGATTTCGCCTTTGTTAAGGCGGCGCGTGGGGATCGCTCCGGAAACCTAGTCTTTAACGCAACCGCCAGAAATTTTGGGCCGGTCATGGCCATGGCGGGTCAAACCACGATCGCCGAGGTAGAAGAGCTTGTCTCCGTTGGAGAACTCGACCCCGAAGCGATCGTGACACCTAGTATTTACGTCGATCATATTTTCCAAGGCACCGACTATGAAAAACGTATCGAGCAGAGAACGACTCGTCCTAAGAGCAGCTAAGGAGCTGCAGGACGGGTACTACGTCAATTTGGGAATTGGTCTGCCCACCATGGTGGCGAACCATATCCCTGAGGGCATGAACATCATGCTCCATTCGGAGAATGGTCTTTTGGGGATTGGCCCCTTTCCCTACGAAGGGGAGGAGCAGGCCGACCTGATTAATGCGGGCAAGCAAACCGTAACCGCCATGTCGGGAGCGAGCTATTTTCATAGCAGCGATTCTTTCGCCATGATTCGCGGAGGTCATCTCGACCTTTGCATCCTTGGTGGGATGCAGGTCGACGAAAAAGGCAACCTTGCCAACTGGATGATTCCGGGAAAGATGGTGAAAGGCATGGGCGGGGCGATGGATCTTGTAGCCGGTGCCCGGCGCGTGATTGTCACCATGACCCACGCGGCAAAGTCGGGTGCGCCCAAGATTTTGAAAAAGTGTGATCTGCCGCTGACCGGTGTCGGCGTGGTCAATCGCATCATTACCGATTTGGCCGTGATCGATGTGACCCCCGATGGGCTAGAGCTTATGGAGCGAGCTCCCGGAGTGACGGTCGAAGAGATTCAAGCCGCGACCGAGGCAGAGCTAAAAGTTTCAGGGACCATCCCCGAGATGGAGATTTAATCGAGCAAGGAGAACGGCGTGCATCGTTATGCTGAGCTGAGTGAAGAACATCTGATGTTTCAAAGCGTGGTCCGTGATTTTGCAGACAGCGAAATCGCACCCCGCGCGGCCGAGATCGACCGTTCCGACGAGTTTCCTCACGATGTCGTGAAGAAGATGGCCGAGAACGGACTCATGGGAATTCCTTATCCCGAAGAGTACGAGGGCGCAGGCGGCGACACCATGATGTATGCCATTGCCATGGAAGAGGTGGCGCGCGTCTCCGGATCGGTTGCGTTGACTCTTGCTGCTCACATTTCTTTGGGCACCGGGCCGATCTACAGTGTGGGTACCGACGCGCAAAAAAAGAAGTATTTGCCTGATCTTTGTAGCGGGCGTGGACTCGGTGCGTTTGGTCTCACGGAACCGGGTGCCGGCTCCGATGCCGGTGGTACCAAGACCCGGGCCGTGAAGAATGGCGATCACTGGGTGATCAACGGCGGGAAGCATTGGATCACCAACGCCGGAGTGGCCAAAACCTATGTGGTCACCGCCCGCACCGGTGATGGGGAAGGCACGCGAGGGATCAGCGCTTTCATCGTCGATGGAGATACTCCCGGTCTGAAGGTGGCTACCAAGGAAGACAAGGTTGGTTTGCGCGGTTCGGAAACCCACCCCTTGTTTTTCGAAGACATGAAAGTGCCGGCCGAGAATCTTCTGGGTGAAGAAGGCACGGGCTTCCGAACTTTCATGAAGACTTTGGATGGCGGGCGCATTTCGATTGGGGCCATGGCTCTGGGCTTGGCCCAAGCTGCCTACGACGCTGCACTCGACTATGCCAAGCAGCGCGAGCAGTTCGGAAAGTCGATTTCGAAGTTCCAGGCCATTCAGTTCAAGCTCGCCAACATGGCGATGGAAATCGAAGCCGCGCGTCATCTGATTTATGGAGCCGCGCGTCTCAAAGATGGTGGCCAGAAGATTACGGTGCAATCGTCTATGGCCAAGCTTTACGCAAGTGAAG
>JABDJR010000516.1 GCA_013003415.1 Candidatus Eiseniibacteriota bacterium
CATCGACCCCAATCAAGTTGTCTTCGGGGGCCATGGAGATTTTGGAGATTTGGCCCCCAACACCACTTGGCTCTTGCCGGTTCTGGAGGTGGGTGTTGGCGACAACGTCACCATCGTTTCCTTAGGAACCGATCTTCTCATTCGAGCCTACGATCACTCAGATCGCTGGAACCCCTACGCAGGTGGTGAGTTAGCACTGATCTTCTTCAGCAAAGACGACGTGAGTGACGACACCGACCTCGGTTTGTCCGGTATTCTGGGCATCGAGCGGCAAATCAGTGGTACTCATCGTTTCGCCTTAGAGGCGAAATTTGAGATACTAGACGCTCCCAACGTGAAGTTTGCGGCGATCTGGACATTCACGAACTAGACGCCCCGAGTTTGGGCCCTACATCTTAGCCAACCCAGGTACACAGCATGAATGATAGCTCCGGCATCCAACTTGCCCTTCTTGAGGGCATGGATGAAAGTCTTTTGTTCCGTCTCTATGACCGGAACATCCGAACTCGAAGTGAACTCGAGAAACTTCTGGCAACCCCCGAAAAGCGCAAAGAGCTTTCCGAGCGGCTACAGGTTTCTTTGGCTCGCCTTGAAGCCATTCATCACCTGAACTTCCTCCTCCCAGAAGAACGTGTTGGCCGACTCTTCGACCTCGAAAAAGCTCTCCACTCCGGGGTCGCGGAAGCGAAGGCAGAAAACCGGGGCGTCAAACGACTTCTTGGTTTATTGACGGTGGTGACCCTTGGTTTGGCCGGTGCTTTGGGTTACCTGTGGTACCAAAACCAAAACGCAGTACCCGTTACTCCCCAAAACAACATAGCCACGCAAACGCCAAAAGAAGAACCGCCGCGTCGGGCAGACCCCGTCACCGAATCCAATTTGGAAGCGGAACTTGCCGAAATGAAGATTCGCCTCGATGCTTTGGCTCCTCTAGCCGGCGATGTAGCCCGCGCGAATCTGCATGAGGCCTTGAGTCATCTTGGTCCTTCACCGGGCTGGAACGGACCCTTGAAGTGGAGCGAGCGCGATCACCTTCACCTCGCCACGAACTTGGGCGAAGACCCCACTACGGAAAAAGAAAAGGCAGTCAGTTTGGCTCTCTCTCGTTTGTCATCGGTTGAAAACCAAAACCTCACCGACCCTGATTTTCTCAACACCGCATTGGCGGCAGCCGGTTTCGTGCAAGAGTTTCCCGAAGTGGACAAGACCGAATCAATTTGGGATGCCGCCGCGCGATCCGTCCGTCTCCGCTTGTACTCGCGGGCCTTGGGACTCGCGCCCCTTCAAGACCTAGATCTTGAAGCCACCGCGGAGACTCCTTGGAGTTGGACTGCAGGCGGATACATCCAGGCCGAACTCTTATTGGCTCGGCTTGAGTCGCTTCCCATTCAAGAGGAAGCACTCCCTCTGTGGTTCGAAACCTTGGCGGCTCTGAAAGAGTCTGCGAATGTGGGCCGTGATGCCTTGGCGAAGTCGAGTGAGGCCTGGGCCAGAGAGTATTGGTTGCTGCGAGCCGATCTTGAACTTATGGTGGTCTCTACCGCCCTGGGCAAAACCTCGCTGGCTCCCTACTACACGGGAACCCCCGCTGCCTTTCTTGCCAAGCGCGAAGCCTACCTACGACGCGTGTTGTCTCGATCGCCCGGAGAAGTTCACGGACCGTTTCAGTGGCTTTCCGTGGAATTCGAAGAGGCCAAGAACTTGATGGAATGGCTGGAAGCGAACCAAGAGGGAAACCCTGCGCTTGGAAAGCCTTGGGCTCAAGCCATCGCGGCGTTGGAAGGTCCCTTTAACCAACAACGGACAAAGGATTCGGTCAGCGTGGGCCCCAAGGTGGGTATTGCGCTGATGACATCGGGACTGGGGCAGGCCGAAGAACCCTTGAGCCACGCGCGGGCGAAGTGGGAGGCCGGTCTTCGTCCTCTCCTGATCGAGACCCGCCATCAGATGGCGAAAGTTCAATAGCGCGTATTGCAGTGGAACACTTTCGGCTCGGCTTTAGGACTTGAGTCGAGGCCAGTCCAAACCCTGAAGTGTAGGGTGAACCACTTCGTTCCAAGGGATGAGCTGCGAGAGCCCCTCCCGCCACCGTGGGTAATTGCGCGCAAAGTTCTCCGGGGCCTGCGATAGGTAAGCCCCCAAACTTTCCCTCGCCAATGTCGCCACTTCTTTGTTTGCCAAATGAATGACCGGGTCGTCTTGGAACTGCGGAAGAATGGGTCCTTGCACGAGATCAAGCCCCGCCTTCAGGGCGTGCAAAGACTGTTCGCGCAAACCACTCTCCGAGAGTCGTCGCCCATCTTCCCAAAACGAAACCGCATCGAGAACATCGGCACTCACGCCTTGTCGAGCCCACGTTAACTCGTCGTCTCTGAAGAGTAACTCAGAACTCCGAGGCGCCACGGTTCGCAACAGTCCGTTGGCCTCCCGCAAATAGTTCAAGATGTCAGGATCTTTCGGTTCTCCGGAAGCGGTCAGGATATGGGACACGGAAAGTCGAGAGACCGGAATCTCGGTGACCTCAGAAGCAATGAGATGCCCAAGGAGCCGGCGCCACCATTCCGGAAACTGGGACAAGGGGAAAGCAGCACTTTGGGGCTGCAGGTATCCAGGCCCAAAAAGGAAAAGACGCAAACCGCTTGCGGATGGGCTTTCTTGGGGGCGCTCTAAACGGATCATGAAAGGTCGGAACAAGCGCGCAAATGCCGGAACCTCTGCCGGGGGACTCTCACGAAGGGCGTTGGCAAACTCTCGCCCCCGATCTTTCAGTCCCATCTTGTAGTAGAGATTGGCCGCTTTGTTGAGGGAAACTTCAAGCCCCTCTCGGTCATCCGAAGAGCTTGTGGCAAGGAGCCGAATCTCCAAAACGTCCAATAAGAGGGGGAGATAGTTCGCCGCCTCGAGCCTCGGTTGTAAGGATTCCAAGAGTCGAAGCACGCGTGGAGGAAGCAGGGTCGAGGTGTGAGAGAGAATCGCCTTCGCCTCATGAATGATCTCTTGAGACTCAATCCAGAGGGGCGATGTGAAATAAACCTTGGGCTCGGTGGGAGCTTCTTCAGGGGGTCGTTCCCGGGGCGTTTCTTCTTCCTCTTCTGATTCGGGTGGAGGTTCAGGTGCGCAGGACGTTTCCGCGTTGACGCAAGCTTTAGACAGAAACCGCATCCACTCGGAAAGATCAGCGTGTCCCATTTGCAAGAAGCGAGCTTCGGCGGCAAGGGCGCCATCTTTGGCCCGTTGAATGTCCCCTAAGATGAACTCGTCCGAGATCATTCCCGCTTCCAAACCGGCAGCCGCGTGAAAGTGTCCCGCAAGTTGAGCTTCCTCGAACAAGGCCACTCGCAGATCGGCAACTTCCTGGGCGCGGTCTTGAGCATGCAGCAAATCCAGAGCCAGGGTTCCCAATTCACGACGTAGGGCAGGGAACACGTCGGGTGCCAACAAGGCTCGCCCGCGTCTCACCCAATCGAGGGCCGAAACGGGTTTGCCCTGAAGCTGTCGTACTTTGCCGGCCAGGAGGTAGATCCGCCCTCGCACGCCATCCCAGGCCAGCCCCGTGCGACTCCGGGACGCCCAGTACAGACGGCTAAGCTCTTGGATTGGCCTCTCCCCTTTTTGAACTCTGACTCGGAGCTCCTCGATGGCGCTATCGGTTTTGGCCAGGGGTGTTGTCGAAGCCCGAGGAGGCTCAAAGGGGACAAGCGCATGGTGAGGAAGACGTTTGCGTTTGAACCGACGTCGGGAGGGTTCACGCGCTACCGATCGCCAAAGAAAGGAGCTTGGCTTAAGCCCTTGAAGCGTGGATTGGCGAAGAAGGAACCCGCGCCGGCGAAGCTGACTCAGAGCCGCGTCGAAGTGCTCTTCGGATCCTTCAAAACGGTTTCGATAGACGTCGGCCTGAAGGTGCTCGCTCTCATGACAGATTTGGTGAAGCAAGTACTGGGCGGCCGGGGTCAGACGACGGAATCGCATTTCCATGACCCCGGAGAGGTGCATGGGCAGCGGAAGCTCCAGGGGATCGGCCAAGACTTTGATAAAACGCCGATCATCGTCGATCTGGACATGCCCCATTTCCTCAAGCCACCTCAAAATTTCCTGAGCAAAGAAAGTGTTGCCTTTGGAAACGCGAGCCAACCACGGCGCGAAGTTCTTGTCGGGAATCTTCCATGCATCGCACAGCTGACGAATCTCGGTGGTGTTTAGAGGAGGCACCAAAAGCACGCGTGTCTGAGGATACATCGCAATGTTGGGCGAGGCCTCATCTTCCACCGCGGCCAAGAGAAGGACTCCCGGGGTTTGGGTTAGAAACGAAACGCGGTTGAGGAGGGCATCTCCAAAGGAATCGTCTGGCCACAACCCAACATTGATCAACAGGGGAACTCGACTTGCAACCGCGCGAAAGACACAAGCCAGGGCGGCCCCCAAAAGTTCAGGATCGGTTTCTAGGGGCTCAGGAGCTAACACCGGTACTTGAGCGTAGCTTCTGAGATTGGTGTTCATGAGGCTGAGCGTATGGAGAGCCCAACTCGGTACGGTCACCTCGGGATAGCTATCCAGAAGGTCCGTCAATTCAGACTGAAGCCACCGTTTCCAGTGGGGTCGTGTGTCATCGGGGGCAAGGGTCAAGATCTCGGCGTCTGGACCGCGGCGAAGGCCGTGGCGGAGAAGCCGACGTCGTCCCACTCCCGCAGCTCCGGCAAGACAAAGCACGCTGGTTTTGGAAAAGAGGTGCTCTCTAATTTCGTGTTCCAGTAAGCCGAGAGTTCTTTCTCGCCCTACAAAAGGAGCGCCCCTATGGGTTACCAATTCTCTCATAGACTCTTAATCATACCTGGGACACCCGGATGCGGGGTGAGTTTGCGAGGATCCTGGAGCAAATAGGGAGGGTGGGATTTAAAAAATGGACAAAAAAAGTCCCGAGCAATGGAGTCTTCCGGGGCTGCTACCCATAGATGCGCTTGGCACCTCCATCACTCGGGGTTGATAAAACCGTACCAGTTTAGAACAACCTGTCAATGATTCGGTGACAGGGATCTAAAAAAAGTAACGGGGATCTAAAAAAACTAGCGCTGTTTCACGCAGATCTTAAGAATTTGTAAACCGGAGAAGCTATAAGCGCGGTCTTATTTTAAAAATGGTAACAACTTAAAAAATGGAACAAGTAAGTCGTGCTCGCAAACCGGATTTTGTTGAACCCTTTTAGGGGTTCTGGCGGGAAACTTCGTCGGCCAAACTCCAAGCTTTCAAAGCTAGGGTGTCGGCGCCGCGATAGTTTTTGTTACCAAGAGATGTTTGCGCACCTTGAACGAAACTCAAGATCTGATCGAGCTGAGAAGAAAGTGACTTGTTGTCCGCCGCCTTCTTTTCCAGTCGAGAAACTACCCCCTGGGCGCGCTTCAAGTTTGTTTCTGTGCGCTCAATGAGAAGACGCTCTTCGTTAGGGGTAAGATCGATTTGAATGGGTTGCCTTGGAGCGGCTTCCTTCTCCGGCTCTAGCTTGTCCGGATCTTTGTGTTCGAGATTCCCGAGGGAGTCGGGATCGACATAGACCCAGAGAGTGTCGCTAGCCTCTGAAATAGGGGGAAAGTCCTGATCTTCCTGGGGCGTCCCCGTGTAGGTTTGTCCTCGCGATTGAGCGCGTGAGCGACTGTTTTGAGCCGCTTTGAATTCTTCTTCACCCCGAGGGTGGATAATGGAATACCAATAGGCGTCTTGAATCACCGCCTCCACCCGAGGTGGCTCCGGAAGAGCGAAAGCCAAACTATCCGGGGGGTCCCAGCGTTCCACGTCGAAGTGAACCGTGGTGTCGATTTCGGGAATCGCGTCGTCGTAAGTAAAAACATAGCCGCATCCAACCAAATAGGTTGAAAGCAGAAGAAATGGGCCCGCGCTTCTGATCGCTCTAGGAAGCATGGCTGGTCTCCAGTGGAATCTCGGCACGAAGCCAAAGAGTGATGGTTGTGCCCTGGTCCGGTTGGCTTTCCACCGAAACAGTGCCCCGATGCATCTCCACGGCTTGGCGCACAAAAGCGAGTCCAACGCCGGTTCCGGATTCTTTTGTCGTCATATAAAGGTCAAAAATCTTTGGCAACATTTCGGGATCGATTCCAGGGCCCGTGTCACTGACTTCAATGCCGATCCGACCCTCTTCACTCTTACAACGAATCACAACACGTTGATCCCGAGAAGGCAAAGCCTGGATTGAGTTTTTAATAAGATTGAGAAGGGATTGCCGTAAAACTTCGATATCGCCGTTGATGGGCTTCAGCCCTTCCTCACACTCCACAACCAATTCCAAACCCGCCATGGTGGCTTCGGGCGCTACCAACTCGACAAGTTCAGCCGTGAGCTGGGGAACCGAGACCGGCGCCATGGTCAGACGCTGGAGCCGGGCCACCTTGAGAAAGCCCGAGACCGCGCGGTCGAGCCGGGCGATTTGCTCTCGGGTCGAGACCACGGCCTCTTGCACGTGTTCCGGGTCGAGATTTTCCGCGTGGCTCAGGGGTTCCAAGTGCAGGGTGATGGCGTTTAGAGGGTTTCGAATCTCGTGGGCGACTCCGGCCGCCATTTCGCCAAGCCGTGTAAGGGTATTGCTGTGATCCATGACGGCTTGAAGCTCAGATAAGAGCGACAGATCTTTGAGTTCGATGAGGACGCCGGAGAGTTTACCGTCTTCTTCCAAGCTGTGCCCCACCGCCATCATCCCCGAGTGACCGTTGTTTCCCGCGATCTCCGCACGCAGGGACATGCGTTGGGATTTTCCGGAGAGAATCTCTTTGAGCAGCGGGTCGAGGGGGTGGTTCTTCCCAAATACTTCGGAGAAAGACTTTCCCAAAATCTCTTCCTGGTCTAATCCCAGCTGTCGAGAGGCAATGCCGTTGATGTGACTGATCTCGCGCTCGGCCCCAACCAAAAGCAGTCCGTCTCCCAGATGTTCCATCGCTCGCTTGAGGGTGTGCTCTCCCCCTTCTTCTTGTCGCTTCCGGAACTTGGCTCCCAGCTCGTTAATAGCGTTCGCCATGTCGGCAAACTCGTTGATCTCCTGGTGAGGGATGCGGTAACTGAAGTCGCCGGCTCGCAAGGCTTCGATACCGCGACGCACCTCGCGCAGGGGATGGACGAAGATGCGCGTAAGAAAGAACGCCGCAACCAAGGCCAGAGCAAGCTGACCCAATCCAACCAATACGCCCCTTCGAACCGTGGTGAGGATTTCGGTTTTGATAAACGTGGAGCTTTGGGCGACGTGAACCGCCCCGAACGCAGAATCCCCCATTCGTAATGGGGTTACGTGCTCATAGATCTTTCCCTCGCCGCTAAGCTCCAGAATGAAACGCCAAGGTGCAATCAGCCCCGAAATCGACGGAAGTGAACTTCTTTTCTGCATGAGGCTTCCGACCTTTTGGGGGTCGGTGTGTAAGAGCGCCTGTCCGGCTGAATCGGAGAAGGCGGTAAAGAAGACCGTGGGAGCGTTCTGGGTGGCCGAGCGGAGAGTCACCTTGAGGTGAGCGTCTTTAACAAGCGCGTCGTAGGGGTCGTCCGGGGCGCTTGCAACCACGTGACCGATCTGTGCCACAAGGGATTGGCTAATGTAGTCGGCATCGTGACGAGACTTTTCCAGGGTCATGCGCGTGAATTCGCTGACTTCCCATGAAAGGGAAATCACGACGATGACCGTCGCAAGGAGGCCTAGAGCCAGAATCTGTCGTGCACGAAGTCCCCCGAAGGTCATTAGTGCGATCTCTCTCCGTATTTCTTTAACTTCAGGTGCAAGGTCTTTGGTGTAATGCCTAAAACTCGAGCCGTTTGGGTTTTGTTGCCATCCATGCGGCTTAAGGTGTCCAAAATCACCATGCGTTCAGCGTCATCGAGCGCGGTTCCCACCGGGACATGGACGCCAGTGCCATTGACCGAGGGTCTTGCGTTGGGTGTCCGAAGAGCCTCGGGTAAGTGATGGGCTTGGAGCTCTCCCCCCGAACAAACCACCACCGCCCGCTCAATAGCATTACGAAGCTCACGAATGTTTCCGGGCCAGTCGTAGCGATTGAGCAGATCCATGGCATTTTCGTGAATGTGATGAATGGGTTTGTCGTTGGCCATGGCGAGCTGCTTCAAGAAGTGATGAGCAAGGATGGGGATATCCGAGCGACGATCTCTTAAGGGTGGCAACTCGATACTGAAAACGTTTAAGCGGTAGTAAAGATCTTCCCGGAAGGTGTTGGTTCGGAGTAAGCGCTGCACGTCGGCGTTGGTGGCGCTCACAATGCGAACATCCACTTCAATTTCGACTCCCCCACCTAAGCGTCGTACGCGACGGTCTTCCAAAACGCGCAGTAACTTCTTCTGCAAGTTCAGCGGCATCTCCCCTATTTCATCGAGGAAAATCGTGCCGCCGCTGGCAAGTTCGAAACAGCCGGCTCGGGCCGTAGAGGCTCCGGTAAAGGCGCCGCGTTCGTGTCCGAAGAGTTCGCTTTCCAAAAGCGATTCGGGAATGGCCGAACAGTTGAGGGCAACAAAGGGAGCTTTGCGTCGGGGACTGAGGGAATGCAGAGTGCGAGCAACAAGCTCTTTTCCGGTTCCGCTTTCCCCGGTAATAAGAACGGATGCGTAAGAGGGTCCGACTTGTTCCAGAAGTTGATACAACCTCAACACTTCAGGTGAGTTTCCAACCAAGGGACCAAGACGACCTTCACGACCAAGTTCGCGACGGAGCAGTCGCATTTCTCGAACCATGCTCGAACGTTCAAGGCCGCGATTCACGACCGCCTTCAAGTGAGTCACGTCGAGAGGTTTTAATAGGTACTCGTAAGCACCGCCGCGTGTCGCCTTCACTGCGGTTTCAATAGTTGCGTGACCGGTAACAACAACAACGGTTGCTTCGACTCCGGCTTCGCGCAGATCTTCGAGCAACTCAATGCCGCTACGACCGGGCATGTTAAGGTCGGTCAATACCAACTCGGGTGAGTAGCGCAAGGCTTGCTCGACCGCAGTTGGAGCGTCGCTTGCCGCGATGGCTTGGTGTCCCCAAGACTCCAAAAGTCGGGTTAGGCCCTTTTGGGTTGAGACTTCATCGTCGACCACGAGAATTCGGTTTTTGCGTGCGATTTCAGCGGTGGTTTCGGCCACAGGACCTCCTATTCGGGTCGAATTCTACTCCTCTAGGTCAAACTGGAACAGGAAAAAATGTTATAGTGGGTAAAAATGACACGGTTTGGAAGGGCTCTTGGACCGGTTTTTCGGGTTCGACCAGTGTACGAAGAGGTATCGCCTAACCGTTCGACTCCCTTGTCATTAGAGATTTTCTTTGGACCTGTCAAACACTTTGGCACAAGTGTTGCAAAGGTTTAGAAGTGCAGACGTATGTCAACAGAATGGTCGTGCGCGTTGACCTTTCCAGAAGGTCGTCCGTCCAGGCGCGTACGGCCCCTCCTTCAAGGGGTGGTCGGGTACTCGTTCTCCCCGGCCACCCCTTACTTCTTGCGCTTCAGCAGGGTGATCGCTGACTCCGCAAGATGAGGGCGTCGTCGGACGGTGGATAGAGGGACTGCCGGGGAAGAGTTTAGGGGGGTCTATGTCTAATTCCGTGCTTGAGCGTCCACGGGCAAACACGCCACCGCGTGTCCCGCCAGCGGCGCCACTCGATAGCCTTATCGATGCACCCAGTCTTCCAGCGAAAAAGAACAGAAGCCGACTTCGCGGCAAACGCCAATGGCTTTTGCAGCGGGAAGGAACCTTCTGGGAACGCGGTCGCGTTCTGGAGTTCACAGCAAACGCCAATGAAGGCACCTTGGGTCGTTCGTTCTCCTGCAAGTTTCGAGTGAACGATCCTTCGGTATCGCGCATCCACGCCGCGCTGATTCGCAAGCCAAACCGTGGTGTCTATGTCGTTGATCTTGCTAGCCGCAAAGGCACCTACGTGAATGGGCAGAAGGTGAAGACCGAAATGTTGCTCATGGACGGGGATCTCATTCGACTAGGGGATAGGGTGATCCTTGAGTTTATGGATAGTCCGCCCCCGGTTGAATCGCCGGAACGGCTTTGGTACAAGCGCTTCTTTTGGGCGGGAGCCGTTCTGGTGGCTCTGGGTTTGCTTTTCGTACTCAGCTTTTAGTTGAATGACGCTTGGGTCGGTGCCGCAGTCGAAGTTTGCCCTCGTTTTTCTCCGTTCACATTTATCTTGCGACAAACCGGCCGTAGTTATTCATAAAACGAAATCCCAAATAAACCCTGGTTTGACCGGTTTAATCGCGATATTGTTTTCCGCTTGTCAATGAGTCGGCTTTAGTCGACGCCTGTCCGTCCGGGGATAGACCAATCAATTAGCACGCAGGGCTTGCCTTGGATTTGGGAGGATTCGTGTCGTATCGAGGAACGCTTAGTTTAAATAAGATTCAATCCGAAGAGTTTCGGATTAAAGAACCGATTGAAGTTGTGGTTGAAAAGTCAGAAGACGAAAAGGAAGTTTGGGTTCGCTGGGACGGCGCAGGTCTTTACTCGTCCGGGCCGGACATTCACCGGGCACTTGAAAAGTTTCAGATGGACTTAGAAACCAAAGCAAAGAAGTCCTTTGCCGCAACTGCAGAAGAGATTAGAGAAAGTTGCATGCCCCGACTGCAAACGCTGTTGGCTCACGTCGATCTTGCGAGCTAAACACGCTTTGATCTAAGAGTCGGGACCTTCGGCGGTTTCTTCCTGCTCAAAACCTCGACAGACAAATCGCGGAAGCGTTGGGTACTTTACAAAAGAAGAGTCGGTCTCACTCCTTTTGCACAGGAGAAAGACCGACCCTTTCTTGTTTGGGACTTCACGTTTGAACTGACACTGACCACAAAGGCCGTGCCGAGAATTGAACTGCAACGTCACCGTTCGCTATTTGGGCGCAGGTTAGTCCCGGTTTTGCAGCTTGGCGAGTAGGCGCAAGATCTCAAGATAAAGCCAGATTAGGGTGATCATGAGCCCAAAGGCCGAATACCACTCCATGTACTTTGGTGCGCCGGCCTCGGAGCCTCGCTCGATAAGATCGAAGTCGAGGACGAGGTTCAGAGCCGCGATAGCCACCACAAAAAGGCTAAACAGAATGCCAAAGGTGCCCGAAGAGTGAATAAAGGGAATGGAAGAGCCAAAGAAGCCCATCACAAAGCTCACAATGTACAGTAACGCAATAGCTCCGGTGGCACCGACCACCATCATACGGAACTTTTGCGTAACCTTAATCCAGCCCGCTTTGTAAACGCCCAGCAGGACGAACAGCACACCGAAAGTCAGCGCGATGGCTTGAGGCACAATCCCGGGAAACGCGGTGTTGAACAAAAGCGACATGCCGCCCAGGAAACACCCTTCGGCTACCGCATAGAGAGGTGCTGTGACCGGCGCCCAAGTTTTCTTGAAGATGGTAGCGAGTGCGAAAACCACCCCGGCGATCATGCCGCCAATCATCCACATAGAAAGTTGAGCGTAGGGTGCGGTAGAGGGGGCGCCCTCAAAGGCCGGCGGCACGGCAACCGCAGCAAACTTGTTCCACACGAACGCTGCCGGTAGAACGACTAACAACAACAGAATTGCGGTCTTGTTCACGGTTCCCTGAATGGTCATCACTTCGTTCGAAACCGCACGGCCAGCTTTTTCCCAAACCTTCGTACTTAAGGCGGGGTTGGCTGTTCTCATCATGGCAAAGGCCTCCATTTTCTAACTCGGCTTCCACAGCCGAAAATACGCATCCCCAACGAGGACTACTATAATACCTAGGTAAGGCCCCGGAACATCCCTCCACGCTTTTAGGGGCTTGAAGGTGTCTTTCGAACGATTCCCAGCACATTGGGTACCGGCCAACCGCCAAATAACGATCGCAAGGAGAAACCGGAGTTGGTTTTACCCGAAATCTCCTTCTGCACATCCCCGCTTTTGATATAGAACTGAGCCTGGGGGCCGCCCTCTAGGTACATACAACGCTCGAGGTCGAGGGGAAGCTCCCGCAGGCGATCGATTAAGTCGTGTGTTCTCAGGCGAGTGGGGGAGTGGATGATTAAGATGTCACCCGACTTGTCGAGACCCAGCGCTGCGGTACTCCACCGATTTTCTTGCGGTTTCCAAACGTTCTTTCCTTCGCACGAAACCATCCGGATACTCTGGACGAATCCAGCATAGTCGTGTTTGTGATCCTCAAAATCATCACAACTTAGGTCGAGAATCGTAGCCTGAGGTAGATCTGCTCGATTAGAGTCGAAAGCAAACACAGAGTTCTGTTTGGTCAGGCGTGAGTTGTTCACATGATCACGCGTGCGCAAAAGAGACACTGCAGTTTGGCCATCTTCTTGGTACATGCCGGCATTAATCCCGGCGACCAGGTCGTGGTCACGACACCAGCGGGCCACGGTGGCAGAAGCGCCGTGCTCGGAAGCCGTTAGGAGTTTGAACTCAAAAAGATCAGGATCGATACGCAGAGCATGCACAACCGTGGCCGACTTTGAGTTGGAAGCGTCGGGACCGGCGGTGACGAAAGTAGCGAATTCAAGGCCGTTTTCGAGGGTTTCCCAGGAAGTCGGCTCTGGAGGGGCGGAACCACCTGCCCAAAGGACAAGCCAAACCCCTAGCGCCAAGGCAGTGCTCATGCGTTTATAATACCGACCGCGCCAACAAAAGTGTGCGGCGAAAATCTAAACAAATGTAGCCTGGGCCATCACAACGTGTTTGTGCCTGCCGGCCCACCGGGGAGTGGGTGGTTATGATCGAGGCTGGCATAAACGGAGATAACCCATGAAACGTCTTGCTTTACTTCTTCTCTCTCTGGCGGTGCTTTTGCCGGCAGGCCAGGCTCAGGCCGAAAGTCAGACCTACGCTCTCGACACCGATCACGGCTTGATTACGTTTGCGGTCGAGCATTTTTCGGTTTCACGCATGTGGTGCATGCTTCCTGGGTACGAAGGCACGATTGAGTTCGACGCCGAAAACCCGGAAAACTCAAGCGTAGAGGTGACCATTCAAACGAGTAGTCTCATCGCTCCCGGCAGCGACGCTCGTCGCGATGCGGTCACTGGTCCTGCGTTTCTAAACGTGGAAGAGTATCCGGAGATTGTGTTCAAAAGCTCATCCGTGAAGAAGTCCGGCGACCACTTTACGGTCACAGGAGACATCACCATTCACGGTGTTACCAAAGAAGTCGAAATGAAGACCAAGCTTCGGGGCCCGACCCCCGACCCCTGGGGCAACGCTCGCATCGGCATCTTGGGTACGCTTGAGGTGAACCGAAAAGACTTTGGAATCACCACCGATCCCAAGACCGAAGATGGAATGCCTTTCATTGGGGAAAAGGTTGAAATCATGATCGAAGTCGAAGCAATTCCGAAGTCCGAGTAATAATTAGCCAAATAAGGCTATGTAGAGGGGGTTGTCAAGAGATTGGCAACCCCTCTGCCGTTCTCCCCGTACACATACACGGATAGCAGACTTTGGTCCCATGTTCCTTTTCGACCCCGAAATACCAAAGGAGAGACGATGCGAAGCTTCCCCCTAGTGGCATTGTCCGCAGTACTTATAACAAGCTTTTTGGCCCCACCCTCGGCCAAGGCCAAGGGCAGCCTTTACGGCAAGATCTACACGGATGACGGCGACGTCTATACCGGCGCCATGCGTTGGGATAAAAACGAGAATTTCTGGGATGACGTTCTCGACGCGCGCAAGGATAAGAAGGTGCGTGCGATCTCGGCCCGCAAAGAAGTCAAAATTTTGGGACTCAAGATCTCGAAGTCCGGCGAGTGGAATTCCGTTCGCAGCGAGTTCTCTATTCCCTTTGGACATATCGCGTCCATCGAACCGGCCCGTGGTGAACGGGTCGATCTTGAACTGAAATCTGGGGAAGTGATTGTGGTTCGAGAAGGCGCTGACATGGGCGACTCCATGCGTGGCCTCATTGTTTACGATGAAGAACAAGGAGAGGTCAATCTCGACTGGAAGTCGGTTGATCGTATTGAGTTCAGCGGAGACAGCACCAACCGAGACAACCAACGCCTCTACGGAACGGTACAAACACGTCGGGCGAAGTTCACCGGCTATATTGTTTGGGATCGGGACGAGTCTTTAGTCGGGGATATTCTCGATGGGGAAGATGGGGGCAAAAAATACAAAATCCCCTTTGCCAAGATTAAACACATTCGTCGCAAGGGCAGCAAAGCCAGTGAAATCACGCTCGCTAATGGACGCACCCACGTTCTGCGCGGCACCAACGACGTAAACGACGAAAACCGCGGTATCGATATTACGGTCCCCGGAGTGGGCAAGGTTGAAGTTGGCTGGGACCAGTTTCGCGAAGTTCATTTCGAAAACCCACCCGGGTCCCTCGCCTATAACGAGTTCGACGGGGGCTCGCTTCTCCACGGAACGGTGGAAACCGCCGATGGTGATACCTTCGAGGGGCAAATTATCTGGGACAATGACGAAGAGTATTCCTGGGAAGCTCTGAACGGCGAGACGGTCGGTGTCGATTTTGCGATTCTATTCGAGAACATCGCCTCCATTGAACGCGCCTCGCGTCAGGCGGCCGAGGTCGTTCTTCACAACGGCAACACGTTCATTCTCGAGGGATCGAACGATGTCGACTCTGACAATAAGGGTATTGTTGTGATAGAAAAGGACGGCTCAGAAGTTCAAATCGGGTGGAAAGAGTTTCATCGAGCCACCTTCCGTCAGTAGGTCCGGTCACCACAAGTAAGCCTAGGCAAACCAGTTTTACCAGGGGTTCGGGGTTTTTCCTCGGGCCCTTGTTTCGTTTGAGGTTTCCAACTGGGCTAGGGGCGCTTCCAGGGGCGGGTGTTTCGGACGTACCGCTTTCCATCGAAGTTCTCAAAAAAGTGATCTAGGAGAGGGTGGGCGATGGTCGTGCGCCGCGGGTCGCGATCGAGGGAACTCTGAGCCGCATAGGTCACCTCGTTAGTGCCGTGGACGAGGACCATGTACCAGGGCTGATCCCGGTTGGGTTGCGTTTGGTTGGTTTGGTACCAGGACTCATCGGCCTGACAGCTAAGATCGAAATCGACAATGACGCCACGGTAGCCGTAACGCTGGTGCTGCACTAATTCTCCGATAGCAAAGGTAGGTTCGCCGGCTTCTCCAATGAAATCGGTTGGCCGTTGGACGCCTTCTGTCGCGCGCAGCTCCATGAGATCCAGAAGATGCAGTGCAAAGGCCGATCGCTTGGCGTCATGAACACCGCGGTAAGCGCGATCCAGATTGCGGAGCACGCGACGTATAATCAGTTGTGGCGGTGCCGGTTGATCGAGCACAGCCTTGATCGTTTCTTCATTGTGAGGGTTGGCAGACAAGATCACATCGTAGCGCACAAAGTGGCCGCGATTGAAGCAGTCGACAAGGAAAACCTCGTTGTCTCTTTCAACCCGTGCCATAAAGTGCCCGGGAAAAGAACAACCTTGAATGGAAAGGCCAAGTCGGCTCCCCACCAAGATGTATATCGCGGCCAAACTCAATGGCAGGCCCCGGCCGCTTTCAATCACGTGGATCAGGTTGCTGTTCCGAGGGGAGTAGTAGTCGTGGACTTCACCCACAAAACGTTGCGATCCAAACAAGAAGAGGGCGAGACTGCGAGCGTCGGTATTCATTCCGGACTCACGAAAGTCTCCTGCAATGCCATCGAGAAGAGAACTTAGGGAGTGTTGGTTCAAACACCCTTCTTGATAGGCCGACAGGAGCCCCAGCGCACGCTCAAGCTGAGCCACCCCATGGGGATCGTCTTTAGTGGTTTCCCAAGACTCCCACTGGCCCTTCAACCATTCTTGGTTTCGATCCTCAAGCAGATCAATGAGGATAAGACGTTGCTCTGGAGTCGGAGTTTCCGGAAGGTCCAAAAGAGCCTGGCCCAGATTGTCACCCAAGGCGATCAGCTCCTTTTGAATCTGAGAGCGCACCACGGGTGAGTCGTCGTCGAGAAGGCGCATGAGATGGGGGAGTCGTGTTTGTTCAGCCATAATGAGGCAACAGTATACCCCTTTGTGG
>JABDJR010000523.1 GCA_013003415.1 Candidatus Eiseniibacteriota bacterium
GAATTGCCGGGTGGAGGGGCCGGCAATTCTACGTGCGATTCAAGCGGTCACGACTGCAGCCGAAAAACATGGAAAGTCCTGCCATCTCCCCACAAATACTCACCCACTTTCCATGTTTTTCGGCTGCAGTCGTGACCGCTTGAATCGCACGTAGAATTGCCGGGTGGAGGGGCTGGTACAAATGGCGGAGCGTTTCATGATCTCGATCAACGGCCAGCATGTACTGAATGAGGTCGTTAGAACCAATGGATAGAAAGTCGGCTTCCCGAGCAAACTCCTCGACTAGCATCACCGTAGAAGGAACTTCAATCATGACTCCCAATACGGGTTTGTCGTCGTGGGGAAGCCCTTTCTCTTTGAGAGCCTGAATCGTTTCTTGGGTTAGTCGCTTTGCCTCCATGAACTCTTCTACCGAGCTGACCATGGGAAACAGAATACGAATGGGTCCGTGAGCACCAGCGCGAAGAATGGCCCCCAGTTGCGCTTTGAAGATTTCGGGATGGGCCAAGAGATAGCGAATCCCTCGCATTCCCAGGTAGGGATTACGCTCTCGGGCGAGGCCTAAATAAGAGGTTACTTTGTCGCCGCCCACGTCGAGAACACGAATCACGGTTTCAAGCGGCGCCATGGAAGACACAAGCCCACGATAACAATCGTACTGTTCGTCTTCGGTGGGTAGGGTTTGGCTCTCCATGAAGAAGAACTCGGTACGAAACAAACCGATACCTTCCGCGCCTTTTTCCTTAATGAATTCCAACTCGGAGGGCGTTTCTATGTTCGCCGCGAGCTTTACTTTCATTCCATCGGTTGTGATGGCGGGGTCTTTAGCGTACTTCTCGCGACGGGTTTGCAATCTCTCGTAAGCTCGCTTGCGCTCACGCATACGTTTGAGGGTACTGGCCGAGGGGTTCACGACAACCGCACCCGAGATCCCATCGATGGCGATCACATCTCCAGATTGAACTTGAGTCTTGATACCCTTCGCACCAACCACAGCGGGGAGCCCTTTCGCTCGAGCCATGATCGAGGCATGAGAGGTTACCCCTCCCAGTTCTGTGGCAAAGCCTAAGATGGCATTTGGATCGAGGTGAACCGCATCTGAGGGAGCCAACTCACGGCCCACAAGAATGGAGGGCGTTTTGGAAACCTGAACTTCTTGTTCTCCAAGCAGATGGCGCAGAAGCCGCTTCTTCACATCGTGAAGATCAATAGTTCGGTTG
The DNA here is from genome assembly GCA_013003415.1 of Candidatus Eiseniibacteriota bacterium. Classification (GTDB taxonomy): domain Bacteria; phylum Eisenbacteria; class RBG-16-71-46; order JABDJR01; family JABDJR01; genus JABDJR01. The sequence goes on from JABDJR010000523.1 coordinate 1,221, forward strand.
GCGAAGTAACCATCGCCCATGCTGGCGAGCCGATCTGCGACTTCAAGCATGGTGCGCTCAAGGAGATAGGCAGCATTCAGCTGCTCTTCGGCAATCGCTTCAACCACGCGTTCTTGAATCATGGGATCGTCTAAAACCATGAGCTGAACGTCGAAGATCTTGGCTTCATCTTCGCCAAGATCGGCAGCGGTCACTCGACGAATTTCTCTAAGTTCAGTCCGGGCTTTTTCGAGCGACGCTGTAAACCGCTCTTTTTCCTGGTCAAGTTCAGAAGACTCAAGCTTCTTCTCTTCGATCTGCGGAGTCTGATCAGACAAGAACTGGACGGGACCAAAGGCGATTCCCGGAGCAGCCGGAATGCCCTGAGTGCGCAGGTCCTCGGTGCCGGAGCTACTTTTCTTCGCCAAAGCGATTCTCCACAAGCTTCTCCAGGGCATCGAGAGCATCGTCTGCATCTTCGCCCTCGGTACGAACCGTAATAAAGGACCCGCAATAGGCGGCTAACATAAGGACACCCATGATGCTCTTGCCGTTGATCTCAAGATCGTCTTTGGCAATGAATACACTGGCCTTAAATTTTGAGGCAAGCTTGGTGAACTCGGCGGCCGCACGCGCATGCATTCCAAGTTCGTTGACAATTTCCATTTCACGAATCGGCATTGGTATCCTTTTAAAACTCACCCTGCAAGTAAGGTGAACACCCACCCCAAACTAATCACAAGAACGAATGGTATCCAGCCTTTGTGTCCCCAAAAAAAGCCGATGCCAAAGGCGAGGACAACCGGGATCATTCCTGGCCCAGTACTGGAGAATCCAGTACTGGAGAATCCGGGTGTGGATAATACTGTAGGGGATGATAAGAGAGTCATCGACATTGCGGCGACCCCAATCCAGCCAAATTGACGGCTGAACCTGACCAGCCGCTGAATGCCTGGAGCTTGCAATAGCCTAGTGGCGGCCTTCGGATTCCCAAATCCCCAAAAGAAGCCACAGAGCCGCAAGCCCAAGTGAATCAGGTTGTAGACAAGAAAGTACGCCAAGAGCGCCCAGAGGCTTTGTAGGAGCAGGCAGGTGGCCACCGCGAGTAGCCCCAACCCTCCCCGCAAGTCACGCCAAAGGAGCGCGTCTCCAACGGCGGCAAAGGGTGCCGCCAAAGCCGTCTTTAATTTCTGGGCTCGCTCAAGCAACCGACCCTTTTCGAGGTTGGACGATTTAGCTTCTGCCTGCAGCCCAGCCACCGCACCTAAGATGGGGCCGGCCATGGCAGGATGAGAATTAAAGAACTCAAGGTTCTGATCGATGAACTCGGGTTCAGAAACTTCCTCATCTTGAACAGATTTCAAAACCAGGAGCGCCCCAACTCCCTGCCGAAACTGATTCGAGAATGCGCCTTGGAGCCCCAGTAAACTTCCGATCAATTGCAGTCGAGTCTTGAGAGTCATAGGTTCGTCCCTAGGTAGACCGCCATGGCACCAAGCCCCACAACAACCTTCTGCCATGTTTCGGAAACCCAGGCCCGAAAACAAAGACCCAACCCGAAGGCAACTACAGATCCGAAGAGAATGACCCCGCCCTCCTGAATTTGAGACAGGTTTCGCAAAATCCAAACCGTCAAGAAACCAAGGGCCACACTCGCGGTGGAAACAAGGACCCCTAAGA
>JABDJR010000524.1 GCA_013003415.1 Candidatus Eiseniibacteriota bacterium
ACAATGGCTAGGGCAGCGAGGTTTTTCATGGTCAAGGGAGTAACCGATGTTTCATTTAGCGTGTTCCTCTGTGAAGTGGGCGGTAAGTTCACGAGTAAGATTATGCGGTGAAAAGTAGGGAAATAGCTGTCACAGGCGTGTAACAACTCCTAGCTCGAACCCAACGAGACCACGACATCCTGTGCACCTTGGTCTCCGCGTGCTTCTTTCCGTTTCAACATAGGAAGCGAACGGTTAGGCTCTGATCCGAAGATGCTACCGGGATCATTGGTTTGCAGAGGAATCGGATACGTTGCATAGGGAGATGGGATGACAAGTCTGACGCGTTGGGTTTTTGGCTCTTTGGTTTGCGTGGGTCTAGTTGCGAGTCCGAGTTCCGTCTACGCATTCGCTGAATCCCAGGCCGTGTTTCGAGAGCCCTTACTGAAAGTAGCGTCTGAGTCTGGCTTGCACGCAAAGACAACCGTGTTAGCCTTTTACCAGAACCGCGGCTATTCTGCGGCCTGGTCTGCCGCCGCTCGACCCAGCCCCCAGGCTCGAGAGATGCTGGCCATCATGCAGGGATTGAAATCGGATGGCTTAGTCCCCTCAAACTATCACGAGGCCCGCATTGGGGACCTTGTTGCACGGGGCGGGAATGCCGCGCTCACGGAGCGCGAGGCGGCTCAGCTGGAACTCCTCCTTACCGATGCGTTCATCATGATAGCCGCGCATCTTCGACATGGATTCGTGGACCCGGTCAAAATTGATTCCGAATGGCTTCTGGTGCATCCTCGGCCGGCCCTCCACGAAGCTCTTGATGCTGCGCTTCATGACGAAACCTTGCGCCAAACGGTTGAGTCGTTTCGACCTCCCCAAGCGGAGTACGAGGGCTTGGTGCGGGCTCTTGCCTGGTACCGAGAAATCGCCCAGCAAGGTGGGTGGGGAACGGTTCAATCGGACTCCACTTTGGTTTTGGGAAGTCAGGGTACCGCCGTTTTGGATCTCCGATCCCGGCTTCGAGCCACCGGGGATCTCGAGGATCGCGGCGAGGCGCTACCGACGATCGATGAAGATCTTGTGCATGCGGTCCGTAGATTCCAGAGTCGACACGGCCTCAATGATGATGGGTCGGTTGGTCCTGCCACTCGGGCTGCGCTCAACGTAAGCGTCGAGGACAGGCTCAATCAGATCCTCGTGAACCTTGAACGCTGGAGATGGTTGCCCACGGATCTTGGAGATCGGCATGTCATGGTCAACATTGCGGCCTTTGAGTCAGCGATGGTTGTGTCCGGGCGCGATGTCTTGAACATGCGGGTCATCGCAGGGAGGACCTATCGTCGAACCCCAGTTTTTAGCGGACGGATTCAGTATTTAGTCTTCAATCCAAGCTGGTCGGTACCTGCCTCGATTGCCAGGAAAGATCTTTTTCCCAAGTTTCGAAAAGACCCGGGAGAGATTGCTCGCATGGGTTACAGAATCTCAGCCGTTGATGGATCGAAAGTGAGCCCCGGAGCGGTGGACTGGAGTAAACCGAGTGCCTATCGCATCACACAGGCGCCGGGTCCTAAGAACGCCTTGGGGAAAGTGAAGTTCATGTTTCCAAATGTGCACAATGTCTATTTGCACGACACTTCGAGTCCTGAACTTTTCGCAAAGGAAGATCGCGCTTTCAGCTCGGGTTGCATTCGTGTTGAAAAACCCATGGAGTTAGCGGAACTTCTGCTGGAAGACTCGGACTGGTCCCCTGAGCGGGTTGCGAAAGGGTTGGAAGCAGGAAAAGAGTTTAGGGTGGACCTTCCCACTGCCGTCCCGGTTCACATTCTTTACTGGACGGCTTGGGTGGACAGAGACGGGATTCTACAGTTTAGAAAAGATGTGTATGGGCGAGACGGGCGGGTTTTGGAAGCGCTAGCTGAACCCTCTCCAGCCTCTCCTTCCAGATAAACGGCAAAGTCGCCTTCGTGCCGTACTCCAAATGGAAAGGAGTACGGCACGAAGAACGAAACGAAGAGAACAGCAGCCTCGTTAGTTAGGGGGCGTATACCGTTTTCTGAATCCTGGATACATTGCCGGCACCGAGCCTAACGATGTAGAGACCGGCCGCCGCGCGTCCGCCATCTTCCATGTCCCCGTTCCAGCGCACGACGTGCTCACCGGCGGCTTGGACGCCGTTGGCTAGCGTTCGCACCAACCGACCCTGAGCGTCAAACACCTCGAGACGCACCGGACTTGCCTCGGGCAAGTTGTAGGTGATGAGGGTCGCAGCAGCGAAGGGGTTGGGCCGGGCCGGAGCCAAGACCACGCTGGGGGTGATGAAGGGGCTTGCCGAAAGCCTGAAGGGGCCGTGCCACGTGGCGAGACCGGACCGACTAATCTCCTGGAGCCAGTAGTCGACTGGGCCCCGTGGAGCTGAGGCATCCACAAACATGTACTGATCACTGCCGGTCAAGAGACGGTTCGTGACCTTGTCGCGGGTGGAACCCAGTTGCTGTTGGAAGACATGGAATCCTGCATGATCCGTGGCCTCGGCTACTTCCCATTGCAAGACAGCGCCGCTTTCGGATCGATTGACGCTGAAGGCGGCAAGTTCTACGGGGACCGCGCATTCGACGATGACCTTGGCCGCGCAAGTGTCGGCAGCGCCGCAGGAGTCGGCCACAATGAAGAGAATGTCGTTCTCCCCAGCGAAGTACGGACCGGCGGGTACCAGCGTAATGTTCAGGTTATCTCCATCGGGATCGAAGGATCCATTGTCGAGTTGACCGGCATCGACTTCGGCAAAACAACCGCTGGAATCTTGGACGCCGGGCAGCATGATGTCTTGACATGCCGCGACGGGGGCCTGGTTCACCGTGATCTGTGCCGAACAGGTATCGGCTTCGGTTCCGTCACTCACGATGAGGTTCACGTTGGTGACGCCGGGTGCGTAGGGTCCGGTCGGTTCCAGGACGAAACCGAGGGGGTCTAGATCCGGGTCGGACGATCCGTTGTCGACCTCAAGCGCGGTTACATCTCCGTCGCAGGATTGCACGTCCTGACAGACCGCAGTGGGCGGCGTGTTCGGGAGAGCGGGGATGTCGACTTGAATGGAATACAACTGAATCTTGTTCGAGGACAATCCCGAAACGCGCACGTAGTAGGTTCCTGCAGTCAGTGGCTCCTCGAAGATGACCTCGGGAGATGCGAGCGCGCCGGCATTTGCGGTGGCCAAGACGGTGATCTGATCGGTGTCGATAAGATCGACACTCAGGTCGCTCTGGGCCTGAACATCCAAGGGGGCCTGAGTTCCATTCTGAGGTCCCTGGTTGTAGGTGGGCCCCACGGGAGTGATGGTGACGGTGACCGGCCCGTTGGCGGAGGCGGTGAATGAGTACCAGTCCGCGTCCGAGTCATCGTCAATACTCAGGAAATCTGTATCAGCAGGCTGAACAAAGGTGTCGCCGGCGTCACCGCCCAGAAAAAAGCTGTCCCCCGGATTGATCACTCCAAGAGCCAAGGCTCCGGTGGCGTTGTCTCCGGGCTCCTCCGCGTCTCCGTAGTGACGGTGCACGCCCAGGACCTCGTCGAGTTGGGGCCCGTCGAAGCTGGTATTGATAAAGGGCTCCATCAGAAACGAGGCGTTGTTGGACTCCACGTGGCGAAAGCCAAGTCCGTGACCTGCCTCGTGAGCGACCACATTCCGGAGCCTGCGAGAGGAATTGCTGACGTTGTTAAAGAAGGTGTCATCGGTATCAAGGACCATTTCGCTGTTGTTCGGAAAAAAGTTGTAGCCAAGTACACCTGAGTTCCCGTCGATCGGGTGCCCACCGATGCGTACGTCACCCCGAACTCCGAGAACCCCAGGGTTAGCGGAGGAAAAGCTGGAAAAGTCTGCTCCATCGTCCGCTGGTTCGTAGACATAGTCGATTCCGGAGAGTTCGGACCAGCGGTCGAATGTCTCGGCAAACAGGTGAAACCATGGCTCATCGAGGTAGTTCGTGTCGGCGGTACTAACACCGTAGATACTGCCCAAGCGAGCAACAAGATTACTGGGACTGGACGGCTCACCGGCAAACCCGTCGATGTTTGTGCCATCCGGTACGATGCTCCAGGTGAGAACGGTTGGGTCACCTTGCCCTAGCCCTGTTCCATTAGTGGCCGTGCTCGACCAGCGAGATGACAGTTGAGCCGAAGAGGGGTTGAGACTGAATTCGATTCCCAAGGGTAGGTTGCGGATGAAGGCGTCGACCACAGCTGGGTCGGTGTCTTTGTGCCAACAGAGAGCTAGCGGAGCTAACGGCTCCTCAATCGTGTGGGCTGTCGCGACGAGTTCTTGATTCTGACCCGCGTTCGAAGGTGCGAATGCAAACAGAAGAATGAGAAAAGGGAACAAGCGGACGGGTTTGGTGTGGATAACAAAGCTGCGTAGCTCTCTGAGCAAGGTGGCCTCCCCGGTTAAAGATGAATGGAACGGCCTATAATTCTAGCAGTCGAGACGATGGACACAAAACTCCGATTGCACCAACGGTGGCAAACGCCCTGACGGATGGCGGGTACGGCGGTCTATGCGGGGGCGTGACGTCGCTAGCGGAGGTATGCCAAACGGTATACCAACCCAGCTAGCCTCGACTGCTCGGAACCGGTAAGATGTTGCGTTCCAACCTTTGCCGGGATGGCGGAATTGGTAGACGCAACGGACTTAAAA
>JABDJR010000529.1 GCA_013003415.1 Candidatus Eiseniibacteriota bacterium
CGGCCGCGGTCTTGTAGGCGCCTTCCTTGTCAGGGACCTTGACCCCTTGGTCTTTGCTTTTCTCGGCACAGGCCGCGATGGTGGCCACGAAACCCAAAGTGATCAGGAGACCCATTAGGGATCTCACGTCGCCACCTTCTCAATGCGCACGGCGCACTTCTTGTAGTCCGGCTCCTTGCTGATGTTGTCCATGGCGTCCAGCGTTACTTTGTTGATGAGCTCCTCTTCTGCGAAGAAGGGCACGAAAGCCTGACCGCGAGGCGGGCGTCCACGGCCGTCGATAACGACCTTGAGGGTTACGTAGCCTCTTCGGCTTCGAACACGAACCATCTCACCCTTCTTGACTCCAAGTTCTTTGGCGTCAGCCGGATTAAGTTCAACGTAGGGCTCCGGAACGGCTTGGTGAAGCTGCGTGATGCGTCGGGTCATGGAACCTGTGTGCCAATGCTCAAGCACACGTCCCGTGGCCAAGTTGAAGGGGTACTCCGCGTCCGGCACTTCCGGGGGGGCGTGATAGGGACGCAGCCAGAAAGCAGCCTTTTCGCCGTAGCCCTTTGCTTTGTAGAAGTGCACGCCCTTCGATTTCTTGACGTAGGGATCGTGTCCGGCGGCGTAGCGATAGCGGGTTTCTTTGCCGTTCACGACAGGCCAGAGCATGCCACGAGTTTCCTTTAGGGTTTGGTAGCTCGCGAGATCCTTCCCTTTACCAATCGTGAACTTTCGGTACTCTTCGAACATCTCTTCGTGCCAATTCGCTTCGGAGTAGGGGAAGAGGTTCCCCATGCCCATGCGTTTGGCAACTTCCATGATCGCCCAAGCATCTTCCTTGGCCTCGCCAGGGGCGTCGACCATCTTGTTCCATTGCTGAGTGCGTCGTTCCGAGTTGCCAAAGATGCCTTCCCGCTCGATCCAGGCTGCAGCGGGAAGAATAAGATCGGCCGCATCGGTGGTTGGAGTGGGGTAGATCTCACTCGCCACCACAAATTTTCCGTCCCCCGGTTCGCGCTCGATGCTATGGAGATTCGGCATGGAGACCCAGGGGTTGGTGGTTTGAATCCACATGGCTTTCACGTCGCCTCGAGCCAAGGCTCGGAACATGTCGACGGCGTGGTAGCCGGGTTTAGGGTTGATGGTGCCGGCGGGAACGCCCCAGATGTCTTCGGCAATTTTCCGGTGAGCGGGCTTGGTAACCAGAAGGTCCGCGGGAAGACGGTTGCTCAGGGTGCCTACTTCACGGGCGGTGCCGCAGGCGGAAGGTTGACCGGTCAGGCTGAAAGGATTCGCGCCGGGGCGACCAATTTTTCCGGTGATGAGATGGAGGTCGGTGATGAGATTGTTCATCCACGTACCCCGATAGTGCTGGTTCACGCCCATGCACCAGAGGCTGACCGTACCGCGTCGGGAGTCGCCATAAATTGAGGCCAGAGACTTGATCTTGGCGGCCGGGACTCCGGAGATCTCGGCTACTTTTTCAGGAGTGTAGTCTTCGAGGAACGTCTTCAGCTCTTCGAAGCTTGAAGCGCGCCCTTTGTCTTTAAACGTGTAGCGATCGGCGTTGTCGCCGTAGCACCCGTAACCGATGACATCGACATCTTCAATACCGCGTTTGAATACAACGTTCTCTTTGACGAAAGCCTCGTCAACTTGGTTGTTCTTGACCAGGAGATGGAGGATGCCGTTCGCGATCGCGAGATCAGAGCCTGGTTTAAAAAGCATGACATCGTCAGCGTAGTCCGAGGTTGGGGTGTAGCGCGTTGCTAAATCGATAATACGAACATTGGGGTTCTTCCGCTTGTTTTCTAGAATGCGGGAGAACAAGACCGGGTGCATTTCGGCCATGTTATTGCCCCAAAGAACAAAGTCATCACCGGCCTCGAAGTCTTCGTAGCAACCCATGGGCTCATCACTTTGGAATTGCGTCATGAACCCCATGACCGCGCTCGCCATACAGAGCCTTGCGTTAGGGTCGAGGTTGTTGCTTCTCATGCCCGCTTTGACCCACTTTAGGGCAGCGTAGCCGTCATGAACTCCCCATTGGCCGGAGCCATACATGGCTACGGACTCGGGTCCGTGTTGGTCTAAGGCCTCTTGGAACTTGGAAGCAATCAGATCGAGCGCCTCATCCCAAGAGATGTCCTTGAGTTCCTTTGTATTCGGGTCGCGTAGCTGGGGTTTTACAAGACGATCTTCTCCGTAGAGCAAACCGGGAAGGTGGTAGCCCTTCACACAAAGAAGGCCCTTGTTAACCGGGTTTTGCGTATCGCCGCGAACCGCAACCGCCTTCCCGTCTTTAACTCCAACTTCGACTCCGCATCCGGTTCCGCAAAATCGGCAAGGAGCTTTATCCCATTTGAGATCGTCTCCGGGAGCCGCTTGAGCATTGGCGATCTGCTGGGCCTCTGCCTTATCGCGAGCGCTAAAGGCGGCGATGGATCCGGTGGTTACGACTTGTAGGAAGCTTCGGCGTTTCATGGCATGCCTCTTATTCTTCTCTGCTGTGGCCGTTTTCCTGCCACTTATGTTCTGGACGACTCAAAATGGCATCGATCTCGGCGTCGACGCGATCCGCTTTGAGTTTCTGCCCGCTCTCGCGAGCATGTTTTGTAATTTCTTTGGCTTGCGGGATCAGCTCCTCGTAGAACCTCTCCGCCACTTCGTACATACCGTGCCAGTGAGCATAGTCGGGGGCCATCATGGACGCACCATGACGGGCGCGGCGTCCTTCGTGGTGCCAGAGGTAGAACCAGGTCCACTCAATCGGTTCATCGAATTGGGTCGGCGTGATCAGCTCTTCTGCCCGCAGCGACGCCATGATGCTTCGGCCGGGCTTGGCGAACTTCTCGTTATAGAGAACGACGAAGTCATCGTACTGCTCGTAGAATCCGTTGATGTAGTCCGGAGTGTGACAGTGAGAGCAAACCTGTTTCATGCGATTCCGTTTGTCTTCCGATGAGTCAACCACCAGTTTCGCGCGGAGTTCAGGATCCGTTTCTGTAACGATCTTGCCGTTGATGTCCGTATCCATGACCAAACTGACGGGGGGCCGGTTCGTCCAGGAAATACGCTCCCCTGGATCGTGTGTAATACGTCCACCGT
>JABDJR010000537.1 GCA_013003415.1 Candidatus Eiseniibacteriota bacterium
GCCTATCTCAATGAGCATTTCATCCCCATTAAAGTTGACCGTGAGGAACGCCCGGACATCGACAACCTCTATATGGCAGCCACCCAGGCCATGACCGGGCGCGGCGGTTGGCCTATGTCCGTGTTCATGACCCCCGATCGCAAGCCCTTCTTCTGCGGCACTTACTTTCCTCCCTTCGCAAGACAGGGCATGCAGGGGTTCAACGAGATCCTCATTTCGATTCATGAGGCCTGGCTCACGAAACGCACTGAGATTGACCAAAGCGCGGATCAGGTCAGCAATTTCCTTTTGAATCAGGCCAAGACTCCCGAGGCCACTGACGGCTCTCCCGCTCTAGACGCTGCCTTTCTTGATAGTGCCTATGAGGAGCTTTCGCGATCCTATGATTCGAACCTCGGTGGTTTCGGACGGGCTCCGAAGTTTCCAACCGCGCACCGCATTACCTTTCTCCTGCGCTATCACCACCGCACCCAAAATCAAGAAGCCCTCGCTATGGCCACCCACTCCTTAGACGCCATGGCAAACGGAGGCATTCACGATCACTTGGTGGGTGGGTTTCATCGGTACTCTACGGATGCGCAATGGCTGGCGCCCCACTTCGAGAAGATGCTCTACGACCAGGCTTCCCTGGCCCTGGCGTACACCGAAGCCTGGCTCCTTACCAAAGACCCGAACTACGAGGCGGTTGCTCGTGGCATTCTGGACTACGTTCAGGAATACATGACCCATCCCGACGGGGGCTTCTATAGCGCCGAAGATGCGGACAGCGAGGGCGTTGAAGGTAAGTTCTACGTGTGGAGCACCGACGAGATCGAGGCCGAATTCAGCGCAGAAGAGGCGGCCGCGTTCATCAAGAATTACCGCATGACGCCCCACGGCAACTGGGAAGAAACGAACATCCTGCACACAGAAGATTTGTCCCTTTTCCGTGATCCGAAAATGCAAGAAGCACGAAAGAAGCTGTTGAAGATTCGGGACAAGCGCATTAGGCCGCATCTCGATGACAAGGTTGTGGTGAGCTGGAACGCCTACATGATCGAAGCCTTTGCCAAGGCTGGTTGGGCCTTCGGAGATGCCAGCTACTTAGAATCGGCGGAGAAAGCGGAAGGGTTTGTGCGCAAGCATCTCTACGAGAACGGCCGGTTGCTCCGCCACTACCGCAACGGAACTGCCGATGTCGATGGTTATCTTGAAGACTACGCCTATATGGGACGCGCGCTTTTGTACTTGTACGAAACCACGTTTGAGGTCGACTACCTAAAGCAGGCAAAATTTATTGCGGAAGAGATGAAACGCCTATTCTTGCGTGAGGAGGGTGGATTTCTATTCACCGGAAGCGACAACGAGGCGTTGATTGCGCCGATCATCGAGGTCTACGATGGAGCCATGCCCTCCGGAAATTCCATCGCCACAAGCTTCCTCTTGCGCCTGGGTCACCTTACGGCAGATAGCGACATGAAAGATTTGGGCTGGGCTACCTTAAATACCTTTGGGCCGACTCTTGCCGAGTCGCCCTCCGCATACATGGAGATGGTTTCGGCCCTCGACTTTGCCTTGGGTCCGAACACCGAAGTGGTGATTGCGGGAGAGCCAGGAGACACAGAAGTTGAAAGCATGCTGAGCGTTCTCCGTGACCGCTTCGACCCGAACCAAGTCGTGGCGCAACGGCCGGTTGAAGCCCCGAAGATGCTTCTTGAACTTGTTCCCTATCTTGAAGCTCAAACCGCAATTGAGGGCCAAGCCACCGCCTTTGTGTGTCGCAATTACGCTTGCAAACTGCCGGTCCAAGACGCGGCCGGCCTCGAAAAACAGTTACAGGAGTAAGTTCCATGCGCGACATTGCAGAAGCCGCCATCATCATCGTCGTCATGAACGGCCTAGGTTTTCTTTGGGCCTTCACGCGGAAGACCGAGTCTCTGACCGACCTGATCTACTCCCTAAGCTTTTTGGTCGTGGCAGCTTGGGGATACTTTCGCCTCACGGAAGTAGATTGGGGCCAGGGCATGGTCTTTGGCATGGTTACCTTGTGGGCCGGACGCCTGGGCATCTATTTGTTTCGTAGAATCCACGCCATGGGGAAAGACGACCGCTTCGATGAGATGCGAGAGAGCCTGACGTCCCTCGGCGGATTTTGGTTTTTTCAGGCTCTGACCATCCTCATCGTGAGCCTGCCGTTTATCTTTTATCTCAATCGAGGCCTGCCGCCTGAGAACCTAACCCTCACCTATGTAGGCACGGGGATCTGGCTAGTTGGGTTTGTCCTGGAGACGGTCGCCGACTTCCAGAAGTTTAGCTTCAAGCAAAACCCCGCCAACAAAGGCAAGTTCATGCGGGGTGGCCTTTGGGACGTTGTACAACACCCCAACTACTTGGGCGAAATGCTGGTTTGGATCGGCGTGTTTATCGCCTGCTTACCCGGAATTCGCGGACCCGAGTGGATTGGGATTCTGAGCCCTCTGTGGGTCATCGTGATTCTCATTTTTGTCAGTGGCATTCCCATGTTGCAGGAATCCTGGAGCGAAAAGTACGGAGACGACCCTGAGTTTCAAAAGCACCAGAAGAACACGAGCAAACTGATTCCCTACATTTACTAGGGAGTCGTCTAGGCTAGAGATCCGTCCGCTGACCTCTTCTAGAACGTTGTCAGTAGCCTGAGCTCTAGCCCCTCGAACTCCGGGGCGAAAAAACAGAAGCCCCCACTACAAACCAAGCCTGGAGGTCGGGCCCCGGCAAAAACAAAGACAGAGTGGTTGTCGTTCGCTTGCACATTCAGTGTCCCCCCCAGCCACTGGGTGCGGTCCCCAAAAATCGAAGGTCTTGTCGTCCACTGAAATCGAAGAGCGGCGCTGAGAATGCCGGCACGCGAATAGCCGGTTTGTAGGAAAGCGTTGCTGAAGTTTGCCTCGGTTCCTTCCGGGTCGATGCGCTGCCACTCACCATCGACAAAAACACTGTGAGCATCGCTGTGAATCTCCGTAGAGAGACCAACCGCCCAACGATTCTTGTCGCCACTGAAGTCGTCCTCGGCCCAGTCTGCGAAGACGCCGGCGTCTACCACCTGCCCATCGAAACGATGCTCCGCAAAAAGCTCCCGAAACCGAAAGGTGTTGCCGAAGAACGTACTCCAAGCCCCAGTGAGGTTAGCGGTGGTTGTGTAT
>JABDJR010000630.1 GCA_013003415.1 Candidatus Eiseniibacteriota bacterium
CCTTAGAGTCGGACTATTACAAAGGCGAAATGCTGAATCTCCTTCTACGGAATCCGGAACATCTGAGCCTCGACTTGGTCATGAAAACGGCCAAAACGTTGGAATCCGACTACGAGTTGGCAGAAACCCTGACCAAGGTCAGCCGAGAAAACAACCTCACCGGCAATCAGGTGGAAGACTTCTTGAAGCTGGCCAATCAACTTGATTCCGACTACGACTTTGGGCGGGTCATGGAGTCGCTACTCAAGCACCAAGACACAACTCCAGCCTTGGCTCGCCGCATCATTGTGTCGGCGAAAGAAAACTTAGACTCCGACTACGAACTGGCTCAACTTCTCTTGCGCGTCAACAAAGAGATTCATGTCCGCGACGACGCCCGCCTGGAAGAGCTTTACCTCCACGCGGCTCAGTCTCTTGGTTCTGAGTGGGAGCGAGGACGTGTCCTCGACGCTGCCTTCGGCAAAGGCAAGATGCGTTAGGAGAGCGGGGTGAGAACCTAACATCACCACTGGCACCCTACCGGCCGCTTGGTAGGGTGCCCACGTCGGCGGGGAGCCTCCGTGTTGTGGTGACAAAACGAATCTAGTCGGATTCGTAATGGATCACAAGCGTAGCCGTGGCAGTTTGTGATGCTAGAGACGTCGCGGACAGGTCCGCCATTTCAAGAACCAGCCCGTGATTTGCGAGGGACGAATCATTCCAATCACTTACCACGTCGGTAAGCACGAACCGAACGAACCCCTCGTTACGATCATAGTCCAATGGCGTGATGAGCCAATCAGCCGACGGGTCAGCCTGAGCTGCCGGCGGACCCGTGACCAACACATACACTTCAGTCCATGAGGCGGTCGCAGCGTACACCGCGAACTCAGTGATGGCTTCATCGTCCACCCCCGTCACCGTCCAGTCCAGATGTGCATCCAGAATGTTTGAGTTTGCGGGTAGATCGGTAAGATCGAACGTAAGCGCAACCTTGGTGAGCCCTGAACCATCGCTTGCTGCTACCGCTGAAAGGTCTGGGGACAGGGTTAAAAGATCAGCCTGGACGGTTGGAACCAAGAGCATGGCCACAACCAGACTAAGACACGAGAGAAACAATTTGGTTTTCATGACAAGCTCCTTTTCCTACCGTGAAACCAGGATTTTGGCGGAATCGCTGATAGATTGATGGTCGGTGACGCGAACAAAGTAGATACCCGTGGTTACGGAACGACCACTATCGTCCATTCCGTCCCAATGAATATGGTGATCTCCGGCAACGACCGTAAACTGGCCGAGATCGCGGACCAAGCGCCCGCTGATATCGAAGATCTGCAGCTCCAGGTTCGCATTCCCCTGTTCTAGAGAGAAATACAGCAAGCCGCCGCTACCCGGCGTCAGTGGGTTCGGGCTTGCTCCTTGAACCGAGAACCCGCTTGGTTCTTGCGGTTCCAACTGAATATCGAACTGCCTGCTGGCTGGAGCACTACAAAGTCCGTTCGTGACATCCACCGACCCATTGGCGCAGAGGGGCGGGGTTCCTCCAATGCAGGTTCCGTAGTAGTTGTACTGGGCCGAGATTGTTCCCGTGGAGTTTCGATTCCAGATGCAGTAGGTGGAGTTGCTCGTCATCGTATTGTTCCCACGATCTGAGGTGGACTGCCCGATATCGGGGTCCGCGCTGCTCTTCACTTGAACACCGAACGTGTTTGAACGAATCTTGTTGTTCCGGATGATCGGATCTGCGGTCGATCCTGACACAAGGATTCCGGTGGTGTTTTCGTCGATGATGTTGTCGCTCGAACTTGAGGACGTTCCGATCAATGGGGCACCAGCTGTTATATAAATCCCCCACTTACAATCGGTGATCACATTTCCCGTGAAGGAGGCATCGCTAATACTACGAATTCCTGCTCCTGCACTTATGTCTGAGATGGTGTTGTTCGTTACAGTGGCCGTATATCCTCCACTGCCAAGACCGAATGTGATTCCGTTTGAAGTCGAGCTGGAGCCCGTGATCACGTTGTCATCTAGGGTGATTCCATCAACGCCAGAATAGAGCTGTATCCCTGTTCCACCACCTACCGTAATGGTGTTACCTGAAATGGTCAGGTCGTTCCCTCCGTTTCCGGACCCTGCTTGGATGTCATAGGTTGTGTTGTTTGAAAACGTCGAGTTACTAATGTTGCCGGTTTCGTCCGACGCGTAAGTAACTCCAACCTCGGCATGCTTTACAAGCGCGTAGTTGATTGTCGCACTACCGCCAGCCTTGACCTCGATGCCCTCCCAATCACCCTCAGCTACCCCGTCAACCCCTGAGGAAAACTCGATCTCTGCCTCGGACCCACCATCAACGTCGAGTGTGCCTTCTACAAGCCACTCAACCTTGTCGGGGTCGTTTCCAAGATTCCGGCGATCCTCTCCCGCGGATGAGTAGATTTTTGTATTATCATCCTCGATCGTCAACGTAACTCCAGGCTCTATCAAAACATCTCCAGGTACGTATAGGTTCGGGAAGTCGCCTGCTGGCAAAGTAACACTTGTTGAGTATGTGCTGTCTGCAACTTCAGCGTCATACTTAGCCGCCG
Organism: Candidatus Eiseniibacteriota bacterium; assembly: GCA_013003415.1. Classification (GTDB taxonomy): domain Bacteria; phylum Eisenbacteria; class RBG-16-71-46; order JABDJR01; family JABDJR01; genus JABDJR01. The sequence continues at coordinate 2,568 of JABDJR010000630.1, forward strand.
CAACTGCCGCAAGGATGTCAAGCATTCCATGTCCATAGGCTTGATCAAAATCTGGATCAGACATCCCAGGCCACGATTTCGCGGTGTTTCTTAGAATCTCTCGAACTTCGGACCACGTAAGGCTTCCATCAATCGCTTTCAGGAGGGCAGCAGTGCCGGACACCATTGGAGCCGCGGCAGAAGTTGTTGAACCACCGCCAAACGTCGAGTATTTCGAAGCATTGCCAATTACTTTCTTTGTACTGGGGTTCTCATTGGGTGCGACGAGATCCATCCAATCACCAACCCCGCTCAATCCGGCGAGGTTTTCGTCAGAGTTGACTCCCCCAACGGCAATTGTCCCGTAGTCCATGGCGGGATAATCCAATCCCGACGGATCAGATTGCGATGAGCAAACGACGACAATCTCCTCATCAACCGCATCATCTATTACATCATCAAGCTCTGGATAGTCGGTTGAATCTGCTCCAGCGAAACCCCAGCTGCAATTTATTACGTCCGCTTCGTTTTCGATCGCATAACAAAAAGCGTCCACGGCCGCATCCTCTTGGCTTTCCAAGTCGCCTGTGATCATGCGTAGTGCCATTACCTTCGCTCCGCTGACATTCGCTGAGTCCCAGCCACCGGCCACGCCAGACACTCCTATTCCATTGTCCGTTCTAGCCGCAGCAATACCCGCCACTGAAGTTCCATGGAGAAGTGAGTTATCCTCTTGCACATCTCCCGAGCCCTCACTTGTACTGTATCCAGCGACATCGTCAACAAAGCCATTACCATCATTGTCCAGGTTGTCAAAGTCGCCACCCTGGGCAACCGGAAACAAGTCAGCAAGACCATTGTTGTTGATGTCCTCCGCCGAGTTTATCCACAGGTTGTCAGTCAAATCCTCGTGAGTGACATCAACTCCAGTATCTAGAATTGCAATGATCACACTCCCCGCATCAGTAACGACATCCCAGGCGCTAGGAGTTCCGTTTAGAGAGTCAGCCAGATTCCATTGATGACCTGCATTAGACTTGCTCGAAACGTCTCGTCAAACGGCGTCCCAGACGCCATCTGAACAACGATTCGATGCGTATTTACACGAGCAGTAGTTGTAACTCCATCTTTTGTCTTGAACCAATCTGTTCCGCTTTGAATATAGCTGTGCCCCGATTGAGAACTATATGTTTCAGCATGCAAGAGGGTAGGCAAAAGGAGGAGAACAACGAAAATCAAGAAGAAAGGCTGATACTTTCTCATGGATCCTCCCGACGCTCGTAGGACTACTTCGCCCTTCGAGCGGCATTTAGGTTGAACAAGTTTAAGCTCTGAGTTCCGGCTGAGTCCCACTCAGCTACGGCAATGCACTCTTCGCTCCATAGTCCTACCCCAATATGAAGATCGCCCCCTTTAGGAGACGGAAATGGTGTCCACGTCTCTCCACGGTCAGAGCTAACGTAGAGGGAATCCGCCAAAGCTATGATCTCTCCATCTGCAGCAGGGTTAACGACAACCCGAGCAAAGCTCTCCGTTTCAAGGACGACCTGGAAAGTTAGGCCGCCATCCGAGGACCTTAAGATGTAGTTCGAATGAGAAACGAACAATAACCTGGGGGTTCCTCTTTGCACTCCTACAGACCTCATCGGCCCTTCAACTGGGAACTGATCAAAGAATCCAAGATCGCGCCAAGTTGCCCCCCCATCCTGAGACTCCAACAGGACAGGCCGGAATATAATGTCTCGGCCACCTGCATAAATAAGATTTGAGTCGACAGCGATGACTCTACAATTGTTGTTACGATCCCATACTTGCTTCCACGTGTTACCAGCATCGCTTGATAACTGCAGGCCAGCCACATTCGTCGATACGATTAAATGCCCCTTGCTATTGGACGCAAGCGTCCATACGTCTTCAGAGGAATCTGCTATGGCAATCCCATCCCAAGCGGGAGATGAGCTTGGATTGAATTTGAATACAGTAGGGCCACGCAGCCCCACATCCAAAAAGACCCCCGCAAACAGGTCACCGTTGACTAGGGTTGTGCTTGTTACTCCTCGGCCGATGAGGTCATAGTCGGGAAACGCTAGTCCAAGGTGCATCCACTGACCTAATGGCTCCTGGCTGAACAGCCCGTCCTTGCCCGCAGACGCGTAGAGAGTCCCTCCCTCGTACTTCAAGTCAGTAAAATAGGTCTTTGTTAAATTCAGGGATGTCCACAAACCTTCATCTTTGCTGATGGATTGAGGGGCTAACTCACTCTGGCAACACCAAAGAAAGCATGACAGCCCAAGCGCTAAAAGACCTGCGCCTGTCGCGTTGCTTTTCTCTGGGGGAAGAAGAGCCAGTTTCGCGACTTTTGGGCCGAGCAAAGCTCCTCGGACGCGTTGAACTAAAGCAACGGGTTCCAGCATAGGCGACGCCAACTTTCATCGAAAATGTATTGATCTAATGGGGCGGAGAGCGTGTCCCTTTTTCCGTCTGGGTGCTTTTGTAAACTACAACTAATCCAAGACACGCTACATTTCGCTTAAACTTCAAAGAGGACTAACCTCAGCCAGCTTCCAATGGTCATCATCTCGTAGACTTCTTAGGTGAGGCGGCAAGTAAGAAGTCTACGTCGAACCTTTTCTGGTAAACGGTCTTTGAAATTAAGTAAAGATATACTCTCTTCCAAATGCGTATGCAAGCACCTCTATTGAGGCTCGATTCGGATACGCACCGTTGTAGCTACAACCAAATCAGTAAAGACACCCTCTCAAATGACTTCACGCGGTCTAACAAGAATGAAAGATTGTGAAGGTTTCTCTCGATTTTTACATTCACCAGCTAATTCGCTCAGCGCTGCTTCGAGTTTAATACACGCCAAACCGCAGTTTACGCACACCCAGTTGCGCTGGCAATCACACGAAGGGTCTTTCGTTTCGAAAGTCTCTGCACTCGTCTTTCATTTACAACGACTCTTGGGCAGCCGAGTTTTTGCATTCGCGAGCATGGCCTGGGCATTGTACCACCTGACAACGACCGCCTCTTTCGTTTAGGATCGCCCGGTCTACACCAAGGGAGTTTTCTTGAACGCAACCGGCGTAGCGACTCAGCAAAACCAGGCCACCTTTCATCCCAGTCGGGAAATGCCGAGCCGCCAACAACTCACGGCCCTACTTTTCTTTGCTATCAGTGTGCCGCTCCTTATCCCCTTGGCTTGGTTCATTCCCGGAGCCATCGCTTGGATCATCTCCGCCGTCCTTACCTGGCGAACCGGCGATAACCCTTTCCGCCGACGCATGGGCGTACTCTTGGGATGTGTCCTCCTTCTGGCTACGGCCCCCATCACTACCGACACCTCTGACCGAGGGTTCCTGGTTTTAGGCGGCTATTTCCTGGCTGTGGTTGCGCTCCCCGCCATCATTCTGGGGCGCACCGATCCCGGGGTGATTCGCTTCCAGCTCTGGCCCAAGAAGTTTCGCTGGCTCGACATCTTCTATGTGGCCATTTCCATCCCCCTCGCCTGGGCCGTGATCAAGTTCTATTGGTATGTGAACCCCTTCATGCCCCAGCAGTGGTGGCTCCCCGAAGTCGAGGACATCAAGGAGACCTGGCGCCTCTTCATTGGCATCAACTGTGTCGGCATCTGGGATGAGCTGTTCTTCGTGAATACGGTCTATGGGGTGCTTCGGAGCATCTTTCCCTTCAAAATCGCCAATGCCGCCCAGGGGGTCGTCTATACCAGCGTCCTCTTTGACATGGCTTTTATCGGGATCGGGCCGATTGTGGTCTACATCTTCGCCTGGACTCAGGGCTCCATGTTCGAGGAATCCGAGAACCTCCTTTACGTTCTTATTGTCCACCTCATCGTGGACTACTTTCTCTTCCAGGCCATTGCCGGGGCCTATTATCCGGGCTTTTCCTTCGGATTCCACTAAATCCGCGCCAAACCCATCGCCCATCCCAATTTAGGAAATCCCTTTTCAAGAGAAGATTTGCTTGGGCGGGGCGATCAAGCTTGGTATACTCCCTGGACTTTTTGCGATCCACCCCCTGTTGGTTATTTCACACAACTTGGCGGGTCGTGCTGCACCCAGGACAAGGGAGTCCGGGTTATCTCGGGGCGGAAGAGCGCCTCACCGAAGGAAATGAGTCATGTTTAAGGACTTAGAGAAGGTTCGCAACATCGGCATTAGTGCCCATATCGATTCCGGAAAGACAACGCTTACCGAGCGTATTCTTTTCTACACCAAGCGAATCCACGCGATTCACGAGGTGCGCGGAAAAGATGGGGTGGGTGCCAAGATGGACTCCATGGAATTGGAGAAGGAACGCGGCATTACCATTGCGTCCGCTGCGACCCACTGCGAGTGGGACAACCATCACATCAATATTATCGATACCCCGGGTCACGTCGACTTCACCATTGAAGTTGAGCGTTCTTTGCGGGTTTTGGATGGCGCAATTTTGGTGCTCTGCTCCGTGGCTGGTGTTCAATCCCAGTCCATCACGGTCGATCGCCAGATGCGGCGTTACAACGTGCCGCGTATCGCGTTTGTAAACAAGTGCGATCGTGTGGGTGCGAACCCCGAGCGCGTCACCGAGCAGCTTCGCGAGAAGTTGGCCCTGAACGCGGTCATGATTCAGATTCCGATTGGCCTCGAAGCCGACCACGATGGTGTGGTCGATCTCGTGACCATGAAGGCCATCTACTTCGATGGCCCCGCCGGAGAAGACATTCGCATCACCGATATCCCTGCCGATCTTCAAGCCAAGGCTGACGAGAAGCGCGAAATCATGCTCGATGCCATTTCTCTCTTCGACGACGATCTCATGGAAGCGGTCCTTGAGGGTAACCCCACTGTCGAGCAGATTCAGAAAGCCATCCGTAAGGGTGTCATTTCCTTGGAGCTTTGCCCGGTCATGATGGGTTCCGCCTACAAGAACCGTGGCGTGCAGCCGCTTCTCGATGCGGTGATCTCCTACCTTCCCGATCCCACCGACGTGACCAACACCGCTCTCGATCTTGAGAAAGACGAAGAGTCCTTCGAAGTCGTGCCCGATCCGGACAAACCGCTGATCGCGCTTGCGTTTAAGTTGGAAGATGGCCCTTACGGTCAGCTGACCTACGTGCGCACCTATCAGGGGCAAATGAAAAAGGGCGACACCATTGTGAACAGCCGGACCGGCCGTAAGCACAAGGTGGGTCGTCTGATTCGCATGCACGCGGCGGAAATGGAAGATATCGAGGACACCATGGCCGGCGACATCATCGCCATGTTTGGTATCGATTGCGCCTCCGGTGACACCTTCACCGACGGCAGCATCGAAGCCTCCATGTCCTCGATGTTCGTTCCCGAGCCCGTTATTAAACTCACGGTGAAACCTACGGATAACAAGGCCAAGACCAACATGTCCAAAGCCCTGCAGCGGTTCACCAAAGAAGATCCCACCTTCCGCACCATGGTCGACGAGGAAACTAGCGAGACCATCATCGCGGGAATGGGTGAGCTTCACCTTGAAGTGTATGTCGAGCGCATGAAGCGTGAGTATCAGGCTGAGGTCGAGACCGGAAAGCCCCAGGTGGCCTACCGCGAGACCATCACCCAGCACACGCCGTTTAATTACACGCACAAGAAGCAAACCGGTGGTTCGGGACAGTTCGGTAAGATCAGTGGCTACATGGAACTATCCGAATCCGGAGAATTTGAGTTCGAAAGTAAGGTCACCGGCGGTAATATCCCTACAGAGTACATTCCTGCGGTTGAGAAGGGCTTCAAGGCCATGCTCGCTAAGGGAACCTTGGTTGGGTTCCCCGTGGTGGGTGTCCGCATCGTTCTCGAAGACGGATCTTCCCACGCGGTTGACTCTTCGGATCAAGCTTTCCAGGCAGCGGCCAAGGGTTGCTTCCGGGAGATTTATCCCAAGTCGAAGCCCCAGGTTCTTGAGCCCATGATGAAGGTGGCGGTAGAAAGCCCCACCGAATTCCAAGGCGATGTCATGGGAACCCTCATGCAGCGTCGAGGCATCATCATTGGTACCACCGAGGATTCAGGATTCGTGCGGATCGAAGCTGAGGTCCCGCTAGCCGAGATGTTCGGCTACGCCACCGTGCTTCGTTCAGCCACTCAGGGTAAGGCGGAATTCACCATGGAGTTCTCGCGATACACGCCGGCCCCCAAAGAAATTGGCGAAGACCTAGTCAAAGCCTACGCGGAAAAACGAGCCGCTGAAAAGAAATAGGAGAGCGCGATGATTTACCGTAAGGAAATGAATGAGCGCAGCCCACTGCGCGTGTTCGAGAACTCAATTCACGGCGGCTTGGGCAAGGGCAACATTGGTGTTGTCATGGCTCGTGCCGGTGTTGGCAAGACCGCCTTCTTGGTGGGTGTGGCCATGGACGATCTCATGCGAGGCCAAAAGGTTCTGCACGTATCCCTTGGCGACACGGTGGCTCATGTGGCTGAGTTCTACGACGAGATCTTTTCCGATCTTCGTCGTACCAGCCATCTGGAGAACGCCGAGCAAGCCCGCCTAGACATGGAGCGTGCTCGCATGATCCATAGCTATGCTGGCGGCGAATTCACCATGGAGCGTTTTCAGGAATCCCTGGGCTTCATTCGGAACCACGCTCACTTCGATCCCGAAGTGATTATTGTCGATGGTTTCGACTTCAACGAAGCTAGCGAAACCGAAATGACCACCCTCAAAGACTTCGCTCAGGACCAGGGTGTTGAGATTTGGCTTTCCGCGCTTACGCGTCGGGCCGAAGCCGTGACCAACCCCAAGGGTATTCCCAATCCCGTAGCCCGCTTCGATGCTTGGGTTAGCGTGATGGTGAACTTGGAGCCCTCTGAGGGTGCGGTGGGAGTGCGTTTGCTGAAGGACCACGAAAACGAAGATGTGGCCGATCTGCATATCAAACTCGACCCCACGACCATGCTTCTCTTGGTTGAAGAATAGCCTTCAACCTACCGATAGCTAGAGTATGCTTAAGGCCCTGACTTCGGTCAGGGCCTTTGCTTTGCCTGCAACCTGGTTCTTCTGGGGACCAGAGGGGTAGCTCCTCCGGGGATGGCGAAGCTGCCTAGAAATCCTAATTCAAAGTCAACGGGGAGAGCTTTGAAAAGACTCTTGGATGCCCTGGCGACCCACGTGTTCGGTCCCTTGGATCGTCGGCGCGAGGGCGATCGCAGTTTTCAATACGTTCACGAAGTTGAAGCGTTCAACCGGCTTCCGGCGGAAGCCATGCGTGAGCATGCGCTTCAGCGCATCCGCAAGGTTTGCGAAGTTGCGAACCGCGCCTGCCCCTTCTACCGTGCGCGATTTAAAGAAGCCGGGATCACGAACCCCGAGGCCATGACTTGGGAAGCCTTTGATCGCATCCCCCTCCTTACCCGCGCCGATATTCGCGATCACATGGACGACATCATCAATCAGGAGATCGGCAAAGAGAACCTTCGGGAGACGGCTACCGGTGGAACCACCTCCGCGCCCATCACCTTCTTTCAGGATTGGGAGTCGTTCTATCGACGTCGGAGCGCCACGATTGTGTTTGATCGCTGGTATGGGT
>JABDJR010000646.1 GCA_013003415.1 Candidatus Eiseniibacteriota bacterium
CTCCAAGGAGCGCTCGACGCATTTGGCGATGACGAGAACGACCTAGGTAACCGGGGGAGAGTGATTGTTCTCTTCACCGATGGGGAAGGGCACGAAGGCAATCCCGATCCCGTGGTTCAAGAAATTAAGGCCCGAGGCATTCCCGTCCTCGTAGTTGGGGTCGGCACGCCTAACGGGGAACCGATTCCCTTGGTAAACTCCATCGGTCAAACCACCGGCTACAAGAAGGACCGTGCGGGGGAGGTCGTCCTCAGCCGGCTCGATGAAAGCACCCTGAAGAGCATCGCCGAGGAGACGGGGGGGCGATATTACGCGGCAACCCTTCAGGGCAGTGAAGTGGACAAGATTCTCGACTTCCTGGAAAAACTTGAAAAAGGGGAACTCGGAGAGGCCTTTCGGCGTCGTGTAGAGGAACGTTTTCAGATCCCCGCCGGTATTGCGCTTGTACTACTTATCGTGGCCATCTGGACCCCGGAGGGTCGGAGACGGAGGACCGCCGTATGAAAGCGAAACTAACTGTAGCTTGGGGGCTCGTTTTGGCGGCCCTGAGCTGGCAGTCCGTAGCCGCAGGACCGCTGGACCCGCTCATGAAACCGGAGTCCCGAGCCATTCGCCAGGGACTCAAAGCCTACGAAAAGGCCGATTGGAACGAAGCCATTGCCAAGTTCGCCCAGGCTCGAGACGCAGCCGAGACCCCGGGACTTGCCGAATTCGATATGGGAGCGGCCGCGTTTCAAAACGGAGACTACCCAACCGCTCAGCGTAGTTTTGAGCAAGCGGCCCGAAGCGATGCCCTTCCTCCGGGAGAGGCTGCTTACAACCTGGGGCGCACCCTTGCGGAGGCGGGTCAACTAGAGCCCGCTCTGGAAGCGTTTCGCTCGGCCCTCCGCGAGAATCCCGGTCATGAGGATGCGCGACACAACTACGAAGTGGTTTGGAATCAAATTCAAAACCAAGAAGAGCAAGAGTCTGAAGATCAAGATCAGAACCAGGAGAATCAAGATCAGTCGGAAGACTCCGAAAATTCCGATCAGAACCAGCAAAACCAAGACCAACAGCAAGACCAAGATCAGAATCAAGAGCAGCAAGACCAGGAGCAGCAAGATCCTTCTGAACAAGAGCAGGATCAACCGGAAGAACAGCAGCCTCCGGAGCCTGGGGAAGAAGAGCCACCTCAGGATGGGTCCGAGCAACCTCAACCGCAACCCGGAGAGGAGCAGCTTCTAACACCCGAAGAAGCGGAGCGTCTATTGAATGCCTTGGCGGCTCAAGAAAAAGATCTCATTGAAGCGCGGCTCAAGAAGGGCAAGCGCAAGCGGGCGGAGAAAGATTGGTGAGGTCGGTCTTTTTCTTCCTTCTTTTGCTTTGCGGTTCTCCCGGCGCCAGTTGGGCGGTCGACGTTGCGGCGAGTGTCGATCCCCCGGTGGGGCGAGCCGGGGAAGAGATGCAACTCTCGGTTGTGGTTACCGGTGCTTCTCGCAATGTGCAGCAGCCGGATCTCAGTGAATTAGAACGGCATTTTCGCGTTTATGGTTCCAGTACTTCGCGGAGTGTAAGTATTGTGAACGGTCGTACGACGTCTTCGTTTACGATTCGCTATACCATCGTTCCCATTAAAGAGGGTTCCTTTACGATTCCTCGTCTCAAGGTGATTCACGACGGGACGGAGTATTACACCGACGCAATTCCCGTGAGGGTTGACGCCGCAGGAACTCCGCCTCCGGTGGCTCAGGGTGACGAAACCCAAAGCGTGGTGGGGGGTGATCGTGATCTTTTTGTGCGCGCGACGGTCGACAAAAGCGATCCCTATCTCTTTGAACAAGTTACTTACCGTTTCTTTTTCTATCATCGCGTTCCTTTAATTGATAATCCCAACCTTACCGCTCCAAGCACTCAAGGTTTCTGGAAAGAAGACATTCCGGCCCGTTCTTCCTACGAAGAAACTGTGGACGGGATTCGCTATAACGTGAGTGAAGTGGTGTATGCGCTGTTTCCAACAACCCCCGGCGAATTGACGATTGGAGAGGCCAATTTGGTGGCAACCCAAAGCGTTCGCCGAAAGCGAGACCGCTTTTCGGTGTTTGGCGATGTTTACAGCGGGAAAAAGCGGGTGTTGAGTACCGAGCCCATCAAGATCAATGTAAAGCGGCTGCCCGAAAATGCTCCCCCCGGATTCAAGGGCGCGGTGGGGGACTACGTCATTTCGGCGAGGGTCGACAAAGCGACTGTGAATCAAGGCGATCCCCTCACCCTTCGTCTCACTGTTTCCGGGAACGGTAACATTGAGACCGTGGGGGACGTGGAGCTTCCAAACTTGACGGACTTCAGAACGTACTCTCAGAGCAAGGAGTCTTCGTCTACGCCTCGTGGCAACAGTATTTCCGGTCGATTGAGCCAGGAAATCGTTCTTGTGCCGCTTAGCGCCGGACCCAAGACAATTCCACCTATTCCTCTCGTTACGTTTTCACCTCGAACCGGGACCTACAAGACGCTACAAACTCGACCCATTGCCTTGAACGTGATTCCGGGAACGGGCGAGGTAGTGGCAGGCCTTGAGGCCGAATCTCGTGGCGGCATTGAAGTGGTGGGAAACGATATTCGTTTTATCGAAACCGAGGTACCCAGTTTCGCTTCCATTTCACAGGGGACCCGTTCCGCCCTGTGGTGGTTCTCTTTGCTGCCAGTGTCCGGATTGGCATACGGAGGCCTTTGGGTAGCGGAAAGGCGGCGTCGTCGGCTGGGTTCCGATGTGGCTCTTCGCCGACGCTCCAAAGCGGCCAAAGCGGCGCGCAAGGCTCTCAACGCCGCCCGCGAAGAGTCCGAGCTTGAAGCTCGGGCCTCCCAGGTGGCTTTGGCCTTGCGTGGTTATCTGGCGGATCGGTGGAATGTTCAAGCCGCCGGTTTAACCGGGGACGACATTGCAGCCAGACTGAGCCAGTCTTCCATTGATGGCACAGATCTGGTGAGTCTGCTTGAACGCTGCGATGCGGCTCAGTTTGCTCCCGGTGCGGTCGGATCGGCGGACGATCTGCATCAACAGGCTTTGACATGGGTGGACACTCTGGAAGATCAGCTATGAGGCTAGCCGTGCTTTCCCTGTTGCTCCTAACCATGGCTTCTGTGGTCTGGGCTACTCCACAGGCGGCCAGTGAGGCCTACAAAGATGGAAACCGCCTCTATGAGAACGGAGACTATCGAGCTTCCATTGAGGCTTACCAAAAGGTTTTGGAGCTGGAGTGGACGGCTCCCGAACTGGAGTACAATCTTGGCAATGCCTACTTGAAGAACGGGCAGCTCGGATTCGCTGTGCTTCACTATCGCCGAGCCCTGAAGTTGAACCCGCGCTATGGCAACGCTCAAGCGAACCTGGAACATGCCCGGTCCCTGACTCAGGATGTTGTTTCCGAAGACGGAACCAATCGCATGGAATGGCTTTCCACATTCCGTTTGGGACTTCAAGCAACCGCTGTGCTATCCGTCTTGTTTTTCCTGAGCATGATCGTACTGGCCATCCTCCGACTTCGGCTCCTCAGAGAGAAGTTTTGGGCTCTTGTGCTGCAGAACATGTGCGGCGTGGTTGCGCTTCTTTTCTTGGCCGGATTCATTTTTGAGTGGTCCCAGGCCCACGACGATTCAGAGGGTGTTCTTACGGTGGAAGAGACTACGGTTCGCACCGGACCTGGCGACACACACACCATCTCTTTCAAGCTTCACGAAGGCACGGAAATGGAGCTTCTGCGTGAAGCTTCGGGTTGGGTTGAAATCAAAATTTCCGACGGTTTGCAGGGTTGGGTTCCTGAAGATGCGGTCGAGCGTATCTAGCATGAAACGGAAACTTGGTTGGGGATGCTTCTCCGGGGTTCTACTTCTACTTGTTCTGATTTTCGTGTTGCCCCGATTCCTTGATGCCGATGCTCTGGTTCGACCGGTCCTGACCCGCATCGAGAACGCTTCCGGTTATTCCGTCGTGGTCGACAAGGTTGGACTTCGGATGGGTTGGAACGGGGCGCGGGTTGCCTTAAACGACGTGACGGTGATCTCCCCGGACGAGGCCCAAACCGTGATGGCCAAGGAGACGTCGATCCACCTCAAGCTGCTACCTCTCCTCAAAAAGCGCACCGAGCTGAAGCGCGTCGAGATCATCGAGCCCCACATTCGATTGGGAAGAAAAGATCCGGAACAATCCACCTCCGATGAAAAGAAGCTCCTAGGTGTCTTGGCCCTAGAGGAGTGGGAGATCAAAAACGGTACCTTCGAGAAAGAAACCAAAGGCGGCAAGTTTGTTTTAAGCGAGTTTGATGCCACCGGTGACTTCAATCTTTCTGACGCCGGCGGTACGGGAACCGGACGGGCCAGTCTCACGGGAGGTACTTTTGTTCATGAAGGTGAGACCTACCCTTTGGCTCCAACTGAGGTGAATTGGCAACTGCAGGTATCGCCGGAGCTGGATCTCTTTGTTCTAGCGCCCCTAGCGGCCACGAGTGGGGATCTTCGTATTGACTTTCAGGGTCGTTACGAACGAACGGAAAAGTATTGGCAAGGAGCGCTCGAAGGCACTTTGGCCCCGTTCGATGAACGGGCTGTGCGGGCCTGGATTCCAGATCGTTTCCGAGGAGCGTTCGATCAGCTAAATGCCAGAGCGGGGGCGTCGACGCTGGGGTTCTACACCGATGGGGAGACGGGTGAGGTGACGGTAAAAGCATCTCTTCCGCTCCAAAGCATCAGCTCTTTACCCGCGCCTGGAGAGATTCCAGTCAAGGGTTCCGGTTCTCTCCAAGTCCATTTTCCGGGTCAGACAACGTTCCAAGGGAAGACCGAGGACGGTTCGGGAGAGGTGGAGGGCACGTGGCGGATGCGGGGAACCGATCACGAGGTTTCTCTGAAGGGTCAGTTGCAACCGAATGCCCTTTCGCTCTGGACGCCGGCCAAGATCGATGCTGGCTCCGTAAGCTTTGACCTTGGATTGTTGGGTCCGGGTCCTTTTGGCCCTGACAATGTCCCTGCTATTACGGGGACGCTTAGTCTTCAGGAGCTGACAGGCCGTTTCGAGGACTATCGACTTGCCAACCTCAACGGCAAGATTCGAATCAACCAAAATAAAGTCGATTGGAAAGACCTTTCCGTGAAGCTCGGAGACGCGGTGCTACAAGGTTCCGGAGAGGGCTCTTTGGAAGAAGGCCGAGGGGGACTCAAGCTGAGACTCCGTAGTGAACGTGTTCGTGGCCGTGACCTAGCAAACCTGGTGGCCATTCCAGAGAGCTTGTACAACCTTGATCTTAGCCGTCTGCGCATGGGGGTAACTCTCACCCAATCTCAGGTCGAGTTACAAATTGATGATGCCATGACCGCCGGGGGCTCTCTTCGCGGGCGAGCCTTTGTGGGGGACGGTGGTGCGCTCGATGGAAGTCTTGATGTTTCGCAAGTCAATATGGAGCAGCTGGCTGGACAACTGGGGTTGAATACCGTTGGTCTATCCGGAAACGGTACCGCCCATTTAGCTTTTCGCGTCAGCAAAGAGGGCGTGCAGTGGAAGTGGGACAAGATGGTTGGCCAAGGTAATTTGGCTGTCCGACAAGGCGCAGTTCTCAATGTTCCCGAGCTCCAAAATCTTGGTTCCATGCTCAAGATCAAAGAGATTACCCCCGAACGTTGGCCCTTCGGCTTACTCCGAGGCCAGTTCCGACTGGAGAACGGAGCCTATCTTCTGGATGAGGTGAAGATCCAACAAACGGGAATCGAGTGGGCCCTGACTGGCCGGATCGGAAAGACGTGGCGGCTTAGCGGAGTGGCTCGAATTGATCCCAACCTTGTGTCCGTTCCCACTGAGCTGACCCTGCTCATTCCCTTTGTTCAGGAGCCCGACGGAAAGATTCCGGTGGATTTCGCGGTTGACGGGTCACGCCCCAACCTCTCGGTGCGACTTGATTGGGAAGCCGTGACGCGGCGGGCCGTCGAGAAAGCAAGGGTTGAGCAGGAGCAAGACATCATCGACGCTCTAGAGAAGGCAGTGAAGGATCAGGACGCCCTTGAACGATTGAAGCGCATCATCCGCAAGGGTGGGAACTAACCGTTGGGTTTACAAGCCCCGCATGGGGAAGGTTATTACCGAAAATCTCGGGCGAATAAAAACGTCTAAGC
>JABDJR010000668.1 GCA_013003415.1 Candidatus Eiseniibacteriota bacterium
CGTCTTCTGTTTTTGAATTCCAGCACGCAGGTAATCCAAGCATAGGAAGCCCATTTTCGGCCCGTAAGCTGCTTTTTGTCATTATGAATGCAACCCCCGCGATTACCCATCAGGGTCCCGCGGGCGGGGTGGGCAACAAAAGTTCCGGTCGGAGTCACGCGATTTTGAAGCGACACGGCACAGAGTTACTTGAGAGCTAGGACATCAAAACCAGGGCTAGGCCGATGGCGGCAGGAAGGGCCTGAATGAAAAGTATCTTTCGGCTCGCGGTTGCTGCCCCAAACAAACCCGCTACCAACACGCAGCCCAGAAAGAAGAGCTTGATGTTGGTGCCCTCGGCCCCAAGCCATAGCCCCCAAACAAGACCTGCGGCCAGAAACCCGTTGTATAGCCCTTGATTCGCGGCCAAAACCTTGGTTGCCGCCGCGCGCTCTTTGGATTGGCCAAAGGCCCGTAACCCAGCCGGCTTGTCCCACAGAAACATTTCAAGCACAAGAAAGTAGAGATGAAGCACGGCAACCAAAACGACAACTATGTTGGCAACGATTTCCATCGGAATTCCTTTAGATTTAAACTGCCGCACTCCGAACCAGTATCCGCTAGTCGGCGAACGAAAACAACTCCGGGTCGCGGTTACGCCAGGCCTCCAAAGAGTCACAGGCCATTGTCATGGTCCTCTCCGCAATAGCCACTCCTCGGGGTAGCTTTGGCTCCCAACGTGCGATACCGCAGGTAGACAAAGTGAACTTCCTAAGAAAGGCACCACCCAGTTGTTTTTCTAAGGTTCTCAGGTCGACTTTTTGACTCGCCAAACGATTGAACTCTTGTAGATAAGCCTCAAGGATCTCGTCCACATGCTTAAGGGATGTCATCTCAAACACGAGATCTGCCAAGTTGAACACTCCCGGCCCTCGAAGAACGCGAGACCAATCCAGCAAGACTGGCTCCTCCCCCTCAAACAAGATGTTGTCGAGATGGAAGTCACCGTGCAAGAGGGTAACGGGGGCTTTGGCTAGACGACTGCGAACCACTCCGGGGGCCAGTTCAAGATTCGAGAGCACACGCTGACTAAAGCCGTTAAAACGTTCACCGAAGCGCTCAAGAAGAAGAGTTCGACGAGATTCGAACCAGGAAATTCCCGGATCCCAGTCGGACTGATCCTCGATCCACGCGTGCTGCGATAAATCCTGGCTCTCCAACCACGTACCGTGTAACAAAGCGAGACTCTGAGCCAGGTTTCGGGCCCGATCCAAACTAACCGGCTTTAGGCAGTCCCCTTGCTCGGCACTCTGAAAATCTTCGAGCACCAACACCGCGCGTTCAGCCTCGTTATCATGTCCCCCATGAAAACACGCGGGAACTCGCGGACCAACACGGGGAAAGGCCTTATAAAACTGCAGCTCACCCGTGCCACTGGTTTCCTGAGGGTTCCAAAACTTGATAACCACAGACCGGCCCTGCTCGCCTGCATCCCGCAAATGAAAGCGAAAGATTCGACTGGCAAAACCAAAGTTTTCACCAATGCGCTGACAGCGCAGGTCTTTGAACGTTGACTCCGGGTAAGCCCCCGAAAGCGCGCTCTTCAACCAGTCCGGAGTAACCTCAAGCTCCGAAGCGGGCACAGAAAGGGGCTGGACCATGCTACTCGGCCCTCTTGTAGGCCTCCTTAAGCCATGCCACCAGTTCCTTGTCGATCTCTTTGGGATCGGTCACGCCCACCTTGTGAGTCGTCATGCCCCCTTTAGCGGCAAGCAAACGCTTGGTTGGAGCTTCGCCTTTCAGCTGAATGCAAACATCCACCCGCGAGTTGGTTGCAGGAACAACCACGGCGAACTGTTTCTTGCGACGCAGACTCACACTCGTTTTCTTGGGCGCGATCTCGATGTCTTTACCAAAGGGTTTGATCGCTTTCAGGACCTTATCCAAGATGGGCCGCAAGTCGGCCTTCTTACCAGCGTACTGAGCTTCCACAAGATCGGTCGTCTCTTCCCCCGCGTGCAAGAATTCGTGAGAGATCAAGTTCGCAAACCCGTGGGTCACACCGTGATCTCCCTTGAGCATCTTTACGATTTCGCCGTGTTTCTGTAGACCACTTTTCTTAACGACAGTCAGCCATGCGGGTAGCGCTTTGCCTGTCTTCTCTTTTAGATTGGCAATCATCGTGGCTTTTTGTGCTTCGGGATCGGCCATTAGAGCTCCTTATCGAGGGCTAGCATCCATCGGATCTGAAACGGATCCTCAAGCATGCCAAACCCATTGTTTAGAGGGAAGAGGACTTTGCCGACTCATGAGGCAAAGAACTCCATGGTGAAGTTTTCATACTCAGGTTTGGAGATACCCTGAGCGTAGGGCACGTTCTCGGGCTGGGTATACTTATCGAGATAGGCCTGATTGATTCTTTGGTGGAGGTGCGAATCGCTTGGCAATTTCTCCCCCCTTACATCTAGCTCGATGGTACCAAACCGGATTTGCCCAACCTTTTCGTTCAGGAATGTCGTGAACCAGCTACGCTCACTCTTGCTCCAACTTCGAGCAAACACGCGGCCATCAACTTCGACCATCCATATGTCCAAAAAAGTCTTCCGAGAAGTACCGCCTTTGATCCCCACTAGGGTATGTGCTTCTAAGT
>JABDJR010000674.1 GCA_013003415.1 Candidatus Eiseniibacteriota bacterium
CCACAATGACGAGTGGACTCCGACCATGGACAGCCAGGAGCGGGGTAACAAAAAGAGCCAGAACGATGACCGCACCTAGGGTGGCCATGGGTGCGTACAGGTTTCCAAGCTGTTCAACCGCCAGAAACCCAACCAACATGCCCGCGCCCCAAAGAAAAAGACTGAGATTCCTAGCTACGGATGCGCGGTGGCGCCAAGGGTGGGGTTCCGGATCGCCACCATTCTCTTCCTGTCGAAGGGACGTCTGGGAGAGAGTCCAAGCCACGGCCTCTTCTAGAAAAAAGGATGCCAACAACAGTACAAAGGTGATCACAAAGGCGAGGAGGATCATGCCTGCTCCTCGGGTGCTTCGCGTTCGTCATGAAGCTCGCCCACAATCTCTTCAAGAATGTCTTCCATGGTCACAATACCCACGGTTCGACCCAGACTGTCGAGAACCACCCCCAAGTGAACGTGGGCAGAGCGAAACTCATCGAGAAGCTCATCGATATTGGCCGAGGCGCGTACAAAGTAAGGGGGACGAATCAGATGATCGGTTCCTTCGCCGTTGCCTTCTCGATTGAGCACGTCCTTCGTCGTCACCAGCCCAACAACTTTCATGGGATCTTTTGGATCCGTTACCGGGAGCCGACTCCGACCGGAAACCAAAATCGTGTTCGCGACCTCAGAGCTGGTGGCCTTAAGATCAACCGAAGAAACACCAGACCAAGAAGTCATGATGCTTTCGGCGGAGGTGGACTGAGCGGCAATGAGACGTCGGAAGAGCAAGCGTCCCGAAGGCCTGAGGGTGGCCCCGGGAACATTGATTACGGCCTGGCTTTCGGCCCCGACGAATCCGGACTCGGGCTCGGAAGACGTTTCCGCAGTTCGCAGGCGAACCACCCGTTGGAGTTCGGAAACCGGACTCGTGATACGTAGCCAACTCCCAATCCCAACCACGGGCCAGCGAAGAGCGCGTCGCGCCCAAGGAAACCCACTGCAAAAGTCGGCGAGCACATAGAGCAGCCAGCCCAAGAGAAGAGCCAACAGAGCGGACTTGATTTGGGCAGAACCCAAAACCAATAGAAGAGAAAGGGGCAGGCTTCCAACCGCGAGTCGTCTTGAGAATCGCAGACGCAGCCCCAGAGAAACGGGGTCGTCCCGAAGTCGGCGAAGCTGGGACAGAAAATCGTAGTCGCTTCCCTCCCCCTCCGGGGTTTCAAGAAGCATCAGCTCTCGGTGCACACCGGCCGCAGTTGCGGTCAGCCAAACTCCAAAGAGGGTAAGTAAAATCCAACCTAAACTAGCAGGGTCCACCTAGACCAACTCACCTCCCCCCAACGTTGCCAGGGTACCTGGCTCATAGCCTGCCAAAGCTTTGCGTTCTGCAGCTTTCATGCGGCGGCCATCCCAGGGTGAATGATGATCGTAACCCAGTAGATGCAGTAATCCGTGGGTAATGAGACGTGCTAACTCAGATTCGGGGTCGTTCTTGAATCGCGGCGCCTGTTCGATGGCTCGGGGCACGGAAATGATCACGTCTCCGAGATACAGTTGGCCGGTTTCGTCCTCTTCGTCGAGGGGAAAGGCCAGCACGTCTGTGGTCCGGTCGCGATTACGGAAGCGTTGGTTCAGATCTCGCATGTGGTTGTCGTCGGTGAAAACCAACGTAACGGAACCGCGATCTCTTCCCTCGCCTTTGAGCACAGACTTGGCGAAGCGTTTCACGCCCCTTGAATCAATGGGAAGGTTCTTAATCTGTTTGCGAAGATGAACTATCATAGGCCTTCGGGATGTCTGCTGTACCAAGCCCTGTCTCTAGCTCCGGATGAATAACGCGCTCGCCGCTTTGGCCCGCACCCCCGAGCTTGTCCTCTCCCCCGTCTTTTTGCCATTGGTATTTCACTCTGCCGTGGAAAACCCCGGTTAGGACGTGGGTAAAAGCCTCTCTCACTTTGGTGAGATCACTAATGGTGAGGCCACACTCGTCAAGCTGGCCGTCTTGAATGCGCAGGTCGAAAATCTTAGAGAGAACGGCGCGGATCTTCATGGGCGTCTGCTCATCTAAAGACCGAACCGTGGCCTCGGCCGCGTCGCCGAGCATGACGATAGCGGTCTCTTTTGTCTGGGGTTTCGGTCCAGGATACCGATAGTCCGCTTCCTCGACCTCAGGATCGGTTTCGGCGGCTTTGGTAAAGAAGTACTGCATGAGG
>JABDJR010000078.1 GCA_013003415.1 Candidatus Eiseniibacteriota bacterium
GGGGAGTACAGCATGATTCTGGCCGCAGCCGAAAAAGGCTGGATCGACCGAGATGCAGTCATGTGGGAGAGCTTGCATGCTTTAAAGCGTGGGGGAGCCGACATCATCATTAGCTATTTTGCCCGAGAAGTGATTGGCCAACTTTAGAAAGCGAATGCCGTGAGCACTAACGAACAACTTTTTGATCAGGCGCAGAGAATCATTCCTGGCGGTGTTAATTCGCCCGTACGCGCCTTTGGTTCTGTAGGCGGAACCCCGCGTTTCATCTCCCGAGCGGAAGGCGCCTACGTTTGGGACGCAGAAGGAAAACGATATCTAGATTTTGTCGGTTCCTGGGGTCCCATGATTTTGGGGCACGCGAATCCGGTGGTGGTTGCTGCCGTCCAAGAGCAGAGTCAGCACGGACTGAGTTTTGGAGCCCCAACCGAACTTGAAACCTATTTGGCCAAAGAGATCATTGAGCGTATTCCCAGTGTGGAGCAAGTTCGTCTTGTGAACAGCGGCACCGAAGCAACCATGGCTGCCTTGCGCTTGGCTCGGGCCTTCACCGGTCGAGAAGCTTTCGTGAAGATTGAAGGCTGCTACCACGGTCACGGAGACGCGTTCTTGGTTCAGGCGGGATCCGGTGCTACCACCCTTGGTATCCCCAACAGCCCGGGGGTTCCGGAATCGGTTGTTTCTAAAACCCTCCTCGCGCCTTTCAATGACTTGGGCGCGGTCGAGGGTCTATTCAAGGAGCATCCGGGCGAGATTTCCTGCGTTTTTCTAGAACCCATTGCCGGAAACATGGGCCTCATTCTTCCTGCGCCGGACTACCTCTCCGGGCTTCGCCGACTGTGCGATCAGTATGGTGCGCTCCTTGTTTTTGACGAAGTGATGACCGGCTTCCGAGTCGCAAGAGGTGGCGCCCAATCCATCTACGATGTTCGACCCGACCTCACCACGCTGGGGAAAATTGTGGGGGGTGGCATGCCGATTGGAGCTTACGGGGGTCGCGATGACATCATGAGCCACATGGCTCCCAAGGGTCCCGTTTATCAAGCGGGAACACTATCCGGAAACCCCATTGCCGTACGTGCCGGTCTAGAGACGCTTAAACAACTCGACGACGAGGCCTATGAAAAGTTGGAGTCATTGGGGCGCTATGTTGAGTCCGGAGTTCTGGGGGCCATCGAGAGGAAGGGTTTACCGCTTTCCTTCCAGCGCTCGGGGTCCATGTTTGGTCTTTTCTTTAGGTCAGAGCATGTGAGGAACTACGAAGATGCGAAGGGTTGCGACACCACGCGTTTCGCAAAGTACTTCCATGCCATGCTGGAGCGGGGATTCTATTTGGCACCGTCGCAGTTTGAGGCTGGGTTCCTGTCTCTTGCTCACTCAGAGTCCGACTTGGCGGGATACCTTGAGCAAAGCGAAGAAGTTTTGTCCGGAGTTTTTGCCTAACCAGTTAGTTGTCGCGTTGCCGGTTGTCGCGGTCTTGGTTGAGTCGAGGGCGACGTCGCGGATCTTCGGGCGGCTCGTCTTTCTTGGAATCTTTATTCCAACCGTCCTTGTTGCCAACCGATCCCCAACGATCGCGAATCGGGATGTCCAAGAAGGCCCCGTGTAGATAACAGGTGTCGTTGGGTAGCTTGTCTTCGAGGAAGTATTCTGCTTTGGGCAGCGGGCAATCTTCGGTGGCGGGAAGCCCCGTGTCTTCGCAAACCAAGAGTTCGATGATTCCATCGGGAATTTCTAAATCGATGCTCTTGTGAGATTGCGTGGCCGCCTTCATGACCTCCGTCCAAATGGGGAGGGCTGCCTTAGAGCCCGACATGCCGGAGCCAATGGGTTGTAGCATGTCATAACCGACCCAAACTCCAGCCACCACGTTGGGCGTGAATCCCAGAAACCAAGCGTCACCGTATTCGTCGGTGGTGCCGCTCTTGCCGGCGGCCGGTTTCGTAAAACCGGAACGCCGCGCGGCGAACCCCGTTCCTTCGTCCATAACCGAGGTCATCATGTTGTTTAGGAGTCCAACGCTAACCGGATCCAAAACTTCGGATCGCGTTGTGGAGTTCTCGAGCAAAATGTTGCCTTGTCGATCCTCGATGCGGCGAATGAAGTACGGTTCGACGCGAACCCCACCGTTGGCAAACACTGCGTAGGCGTAAGCAAGTTCTTGGAGAGTGACCTCTGCTGTACCAAGAGAAATGCTTCGGTAGGCGGGGATGCGAGATTGAATGCCAGCCGCCTTGGCCAGTCGGATGACCGCTTGCGGTGTGACTTCTTCCATGAGTTTTACGGTAGGAACATTCAGGGACTTTTGCAGGGAGTATCGCAAGGTCACGGGACCTCGATAGTCTCGGTCGTAGTTTCGAGGCTTCCACAACTTGCCGTTGTCTTTGAACTCCACCGGGGAGTCCATCATCATGTAAGACGGATAAAAACCCTGCTCGATACCCGCCAGAAACACAAAAGGCTTGAATGCGGATCCCGGCTGGCGATGAGCCTGAACCGCTCGATTAAACTGACTTTCCTGGAAGTCGCGGCCCCCTACAACCGAGCGCATCTCGCCGGTTGAAGGATCGACTACCATGATGGCTCCCTGAAGGTAGTCCGGTTCTTTGTCTTTGTACTCGTCAATGTTTTCCAAGTAGTTCGTGCGGCTGTGTTCGGCCTTGGTCGATTTCTCGAGGCTAGCCAGGTACTTCTCTAGGAGCTCTTCGTTCTTCTTCTGAAGATCGGGATCGAAGGTGGTGTAGATGGTAAGGCCCTCTTCCCAGACCGCCTCACTGCCATAGCGTTCTTCGAGTTCAATGCGAACCATCTCCATAATGTAGGAAGCATTGGAAATTCTTTGCGGTGCCGGCACCACGGCCAAAGACTCCGCTTCCGCGGCTGCTTTTTGCTCCGCAGTAATCACACCAAAGTCGAGCATCGATTTAAGAACCACACTTCGGCGTCGAAGAGCGCGTTCGGGGTGTTTTCGCGGCGTGTAGTCGCGTGGATTTCGAGGAAGCCCGGCCAGAAGGGCGCACTCACCCAGGGTGAGGTCTTGAACGTCCTTGCCGAGATAGTTTTGAGCTGCGGCTTGAACCCCGTAGGCACCTTCCCCGAAGTAGATTTGATTCACGTACATCTCGAGGATTTCTTCCTTGGAGTACGTCTGTTCAATTCTCAAAGAGAGCAAGGCTTCTTTGATCTTCCGCGACATGTTTTGTTGGTGGTTGAGGAAGAGGTTTCGCGCAAGCTGTTGGGTAATGGTGCTTCCACCGCCGCGAATACTTCCGCTGGTCACGTTCTTTCCGGCTGCCCGGGCGACACCAATGACGTCGACGCCCCAGTGCTCCCAAAAGCGACGATCTTCAACCGCAATAAAGGCTTGGATCAGATCTTGGGGGACCTCGTCGAGGTCGACCAAACTGCGGTCTTCACGGAAGAATTCGCCCAGGATCAAATTGTCTTTGTCAAAGACGGTTGTCTTCAGAGGGGGGCGAATGACGCTGAGTCGGGCAGGTGAGGGGAGATCTTTCCCCGCCGTCTTGAACAAGCCTACGAGGGTGGCTCCACCCAGAATCATGAATAGTAGAAATGAAGATAAAAATACGCGCATCGTCGTTCCTTATAGCATGCTCACCCCAATAGAGATGCTCATCGGATCATACCCCATTCGCCGTTTCTTGTTCCTACTCTGTGGGGTGGGAAGAACGAGGCACAAAAAAGGGGAGTGTCTTACGACACCCCCCCATTCAAGCTTTGAGCCGGTCTTATTCTGGAACGACCAGGTCGGTGCCCATTTTCTTGAGCTTGCCCCAGCTGCTCTTGTCTACCGGAGTGGCAGATTCTTGGAAGCAAATCTGGGAAAGCGCGCCTGAGCTGGAGAATTCGATCTCCAAGCAGGTGATGTCACCGAAGGAGGTGAGATCCAGCGTCTGAACCGAGTTGTTGCCAAGGTCGGTTGCATTGACGGTGCCCTTAAGGGTGCCGTCGTTTTCCAGAGTAAAGGAAGCGGTTTCGGAGTCGATGTCCATCACATCAATGGAAAGCACCTGAACCACGGCATCGAAGGTGAACTTAATGATTCCGCCGCTGGCATCGTCGTCAGGATCGTCCACGATGTTGTCGGTGTTGGTATCAACAATGTCGTTTGCGATCACGAGTAGGTTGCCCTGGGGAACGCAGTTCTCGCCGGGCATGCCGACCTCACCGCCGGTTCCCACACCAGGTCCGCCACCGGCGCATGTTTGGTTGGGGGAGCCAAGGTCGGGATCGTTCCCGGTTGGGTTGGCAGAATCAAAAATGATGAGGCTTTGAGGACCGTTGTTGTTGGTCACAGAAAGCGTGAAGCCGGTAAAGAGCATACCGCTGGCGCTACCGCCCTGCGGAAGCGTTCCGGCCGCAACCGTTCCCGCAGCGGGTGAACCGGTTGAACCGAAGTTCTCACAAGTTTGAGCAAAACCGGGAGCTGCAACAGCCAA
Source organism: Candidatus Eiseniibacteriota bacterium (assembly GCA_013003415.1). Lineage (GTDB taxonomy): Bacteria > Eisenbacteria > RBG-16-71-46 > JABDJR01 > JABDJR01 > JABDJR01. The sequence continues at coordinate 4,458 of JABDJR010000078.1, forward strand.
GGCTGCAATGGCTACTCCGATTGGAAGAAGTCGCTTAAGCACGATGATGACCTCCATAGTCGATAAGCAATGTGAAGAAATGACATGCACACGTCATAAAACTACTGACATCATGAATTATCGTTATTTGGAAGGCCAAAGTCAACGCTAAGCCCATAGTTTCATTATAGTTAGCTTCTATGTTAAACCGGAAATGGCTTCAATTTTCCGTAAGCTGATTGGCCCCCTTTCAGGTAAACTCTTGCGCTTACTTTTATTTCATTGTCCGGGAGAAACCGATGTTACCCCCTGTTGCGGAACAACTTGAACAGATTCAACACGGCACACAAGAGGTGCTGCCTCTCAAGGAGTTAGAGGCCAAGCTAGAGGCCTCCGTCAAAGAGAATCGACCCCTGCGCATTAAGATGGGTTTCGATCCCTCGGCCCCGGATATCCATTTAGGCCACGCCGTGGGCCTTCGGAAGCTTAAAACCTTCCAGGATTTGGGCCACCAGATCGTTCTCATTGTTGGGGATTACACGGGCATGGTGGGCGATCCTACGGGTCGTAAGGAAACTCGCCCCCGTCTGACGCGAGAGCAAGTCGATGCCAACGCGCAGACGTATCTTGATCAGTTCTTCAAAGTACTCGATCCTGATAAGTGCGAGGTGCGACGCAACGGGGAGTGGTTCGGGAAAATGCATTTCGATGAGGTGATGGGTTTAGCCGCTCGCTTCACGGTTGCCCGCATGTTGGAGCGCGACGACTTTGAAAAGCGTTACAAAGCGGGTGAGCCCATTTCAATTCACGAGTTCTTCTATCCCATCATGCAGGGCTACGACTCGGTTGTGATTAAGAGCGATGTGGAACTGGGTGGTACCGAACAGAAGTTCAATCTGCTGGTTGGGCGTACCCTCCAGGAAGCTCATTCTCAGCCGCCTCAGGTCATTTTGACACTTCCCATTCTTGAGGGGATCGATGGCGTTCAGCGCATGAGTAAAAGTCTGGGCAACTACATTGGGGTTACCGAAGCGCCGCGAGACATGTTTGGAAAAGTCATGTCGATTCCCGACAACATGATTGTTCGTTACTTCAAGCTGGCGACCACCATGCACCCCAAAGAAGTGCAGGAGATTGAAGCCAAGCTGAAAGCGGGGGAAAACCCGCGGCACATTAAGGCGACCCTCGGTAAGGCCATTGTCGCGATGTATCACGACGAAGAAGCTGCGGAACAGGCCTCCGAAGAGTTCAATCGCATGTTTAAGGGCGGGCAGGCCCCAGACGATATGCCCGAATTCGAGCTGGAGGCCGATGGGGCCGGGCTATGGATCATTCGGGCGGTTACGGGGGCCGGATTGGTCAAATCCAACGGTGAAGCTCGTCGAATGATCAAGCAGCGGGCGGTGCGAGTAGATGGTGAG
>JABDJR010000079.1 GCA_013003415.1 Candidatus Eiseniibacteriota bacterium
GGTTGAGATAGCGAGGGACTTTGCTAAGAAGAACCAGAGTTAGAACCACGTTGCTGATGGCGGCAGCAATGAGAACCCCGGACGGGCCGAGCCCCTGCTTGAGCAACAGGGCGAGAGCGACCACGTAGGTGATGGTCGTAATCACGACCGCAACGCTGATATTGCGCGTGTCGTAATAGGCATTCGCAATGTTGGTTGCGGTGTGCCCGAACACCTCGGGGAGAAGAAGGGCCACCCCAAGCACCACCAAGCCGGCCACAACCTCGTTGGTGACCTCCCCGATCCAAGGCTTAAGGAGGAACAGCACCAAGGTGACCAGGGCCCAGAGAACCACATGCACCGCAAAACTCGCGAACAGGGCCATGCGCATCCGGCTACGCCCCGCCGATAAGCGCCAGGCGGGAAGGTAGCGCAACAGGCCCTGAGACAAGCCCGCGCCCACCACAATAGTGAGGTAGGCCAGGAAATTACGAACCAGAGAGAGGGTTCCAAACTCCCGGGGCGTCAGCATGTTGAGGACGAGATACGTCCCGAATAAACCGAGCAGAGTTCGGGCCAAGCGCGAGGCAATCCCCCACCCTAAAGCCCCGCCGAGTTGCCGTGCGCTATCTCGTTCGGTCAAAAGCCGCCCTCAATCCGCCGCTTCAGCGCGGGAAGCACCGAGATGATGTGATCGGACTCAAGACCCAGGTCCCGATCGGCAAGAAAACAGGCATCACTGGTGGGGTCGGCTGGATCGTAGCCATGCATGGCAGCCAAGGGTGCGCTTCCCATATCGCTCGGAAGGATCAGCAAGCCCGGATCAACCAAAAAGAAAACTTCGCCATAGTCTTGATCGGGAAAGCGAACGCCCCACTCTTTGATTTGGGCGTCACTCAGTCGCTTACCCCAAGAAATGGAGTCGAGAACTTTTTCAATCGCGGAGCGATCCTTCATGGACCAGAACCGAGCCACGGTTGAATCTAAAAAACCTTCAAAGTCCCTGCCACGTTCCAGGCCCGCCTCTTTCAAGATGGCGAGAAGATCGTGGTGCCCGGTGATGTCCGTCATACCGTGATCGGAAAAGAGGGAAACGCCAACCGAATCGGCTCCTCCCATGTCGTCAATGAGCTGTCTAACTTCTTTTTCCACCTCACGAACCTTGGCGTCGAACTCCTCATGGGTCGTTCCAACACGGTGTTGGGTAGCATCGACCTCGGTGAGATAAAGTAGGACTACGTCCGGGTTTTCGTTTTGGATCGACCGACGCGCCTTGGCAATTTTCTCGGCATCGGGCTCTCGCCAATCCGACTGAAAGAAAGACAACTTTTGCTCGGTGAGATAATCGACCAAGGTGGGTGTCTCGGGGAAAGCTCCGGGAGCCCAGGTGTCTTCAACTTCTACGGGCGCTAGATCTCCGAGCACGCGCATAGGAACCTCATAAAGACTGAAGTAACCCTGAATGCCGGCCCGCTTTCTCCAAAACTCTTGGAGACGCACGCGAACTCGCCAGCGCGTGCCCAAGTTTCCCGGCGCACGATCGACTAGCGACGCTCCCACAAAAGGGCTCTTCCCCAAGGCTCGCTTATAAAGAAACCAATGACCGTGGTCTTCCGGCATGGCCCCGGTCAGGAGAGACGGAATGGCAGTGCTGCTATACCCGAACACCGTGGTTAAGCATTTGCGATAAGGCAAGAGATCGGACAGAAAGCCCATCCGTTCCACAGTGATCCATCCTAAGGCGTCAACGAGGACAATGAGTTGTTTCATCGACACATCCTAGGGGTGCCACAAATCCACAAGATTCTGGGCTGCTCTTTGCCATGTCGAATCCGGTTTGTGATGGAGAGAGAGATCGTAAAGAAGATGAGGCATGGATTCAAATAGGCGTGTCTCCGTGTCATGAAACGGTTCCCCCAAAATACGACGGCGTAACACGCCCGCAGCTCCTCGGGGGGTGCGGAACAACTCTCGGGTTGCCTGTTTTGTCACCCGTTCCTGGTGAGAACTCCAGGTTCCCATGGTCACGCCAAGTCGGGTCTCTTCGGCCGCCAGAAAGCCCGCTTCGTGATGGGAGCGTGCTTCGGACCAGAGGATGGGAAGATCGCATGTGTCGGGAGTTAAAGGCTCCCTGCGAAATCGTACCGCCCGTTGATAGCCGTGCACGAATCCCGGTTTGGACCAGGACCATTGGGACGCCAAAGCACAAACCGCCTGTTCTCGCTTGGCTTGAGATGTGGAGTAGTTGCCACCTCGAAGTAAGGC
>JABDJR010000707.1 GCA_013003415.1 Candidatus Eiseniibacteriota bacterium
TCGTCACCCTGGGCGCCATGTTCGCCTCGCGCGAGCCCGTGCTGAAAAAGGAAAAGGTCCCCTGGAGCCCTGCAGAGATGGTGCTCCTCGCGGCCTTCTTGGTGGTCATGGCGTGCTTCATCATGAACTCGTCCTACTACCCGGTGGTGGCCATGGACGCTCATAGCTACGATGGCCGCGCTCAATACCTTCTGCATGACGGCACTCTCGATCTCGACATGTACCACTGGCCGGGCTCCAACTGGAATGGAAACTCCAACATTACCTATCCTCCATTGCACAGTTTGGGTTTAGCTCTGTTCTACGCGCTTGGTGGGGTGCAGTCCAAAATGCTTTCCGGATTCTTTTTGGTTGCGTTCTCAATATCTCTTTACGGCGTTTTTCGCGAAGGTCTACCCCGAGTCTTTGCCTTTCTTTTGTGCATCTTCTTTTCTTTGACTCCAGAGATGATGTCCCACGCTTCTTTTGTTCTGTTAAATGTGCCTGCAGCCGCGCTTCTGACCGCAAGTGCAATCTGCCTGAGTCGTATGCTCAACACCGGCTACCGAGGCTGGCTGATCTTAGCCGGCGTCTTCGCGATGGGAGCCTCGGGCGTGCGAACCGATGCCATCCCCATTCACCTGAGCCTGGGAGTGGCCTTCACCCTCGCCTACTTGATCGACACCCGCTCGATGAAGGCGTTCCTTCGTGTCTTGCCAACCTTCGCGCTGGCCTGGGCCCTCCCCCTCTTAACTTGGGGAACCTGGCTTCTCTACCTCAGGTTCATCATTGGGGTTGAAGCGTTGTCTCCGTTTACCACTGTGAACAACATCGGGGCCGGGATGATGTGGTTCGTGGTCAAACAAGTTCCGTTTCACACGGGAACCTTCGCCTATGTTTTCATGGCCTATCTCGTAGCCTTCGCCCTCTTCCTTATTTGGGGTCGTGGAGATGCGCGAGGAAGATTCTTCCACCTCGCTACCCTTCTTTGCTTTGGCGTCATTGTGGTCATGTACGGCTTTATTAGTCGCGACTTTGGAGGCGGACCCAAAGACGTCCTAAACTCATCCTTCAAAAGAGCCCTGTTCAACGTGGTGCCTTTGACGGTCATGGCCATCGGCTTTTCTCCGCCCTGGCGGTGGCTCACCCGAGTTACCAAACATATTCTTCATCGTTCCGACCCTCTTCAGGATTCCTAAGACATGACAACTCAACGCACCTACCCCGTCAAAAAGGGTGAGACGGTGCAGCTAACAATCGAAACCGTTGCCTTTGGCGGAAAAGGCATCGCGCGCGTGGATGGCTACGCTATTTTTGTGGCCAGAGGTCTTCCGGGACAAACCGTCGAAGCCACGATCATAAGACGCAAACGAGACTTTGCCGAAGCTCGGATCGAGCGCGTGATTGAGCCCGCTCCGGACCAGCAGGATCCAAAGTGCGACCACTTTCGACGCTGTGGGGGTTGTTCCCATCAGCACTGGAAATACGCGGCCCAGCTCAAAGCGAAACGGACTCAAGTTGAAGATTGCTTACGCCGGATAGGAAATCTTGAGATAGAGGTCGCGGAGCCCCTTGCCGCCGACGTCATCTATGATTATCGCAACAAGATGGAGTATTCCTTCAGTTCCACCCGGTGGATCGAAGATGACGAAGGTGATATTACCGACCGCTTTGGGCTGGGACTTCACGTCCCTGGTAGATTCGATCGCGTCGTCAATATCGACCGGTGCCACATCGCGGGTGCGGAAAGCTCAGCCATTCTTCAACGCACGCGCGAGCTCACCCACGCCACCAAACTCCCAGCCTATTCCACGCGAACCCACGAAGGTTTCTGGCGCTTCCTACTCGTACGCCGGGGTGTGAACACGGGCGAACTCATGGTGGTCCTGATTACCAACCGCACCTACGACAACAACGATTTAGTCGAGACGGTCGATGGAGTTGCCGAGACCCTCCTTGAAGAGTTTCCTGAAATCACAAGCCTCCTGCACGGAGAGAGTGGGCGAAAAGCTTCGATTGCAGTTTGTGATGAGCTGACCCTGCTAGCCGGAAAGTCGACGCTCCATGAATCCCTTCTCGACATCGACTTCACGATTACTCCCAGCACCTTCTTTCAAACCAACACCCGCCAGGCAGAGAAGATGTTTCGTTACGCCTTGGATCTGCTCGATCCCAAACCGAGCGACACCGCCTGGGATCTTTATTGCGGCACGGGAGCCATTAGCCTTCCCCTTGCCAAGCGGGTACAGCATCTAACCGGAGTAGAGCTTGTGGATGCTTCGGTTGCGGCCGCGGCTGAAGCGGCGGGGATGAACCAAGTGTTGAACGCCGGCTTTGTCGCCGCCGATGTCAAACACTGGATTCTTGAGCAAACGGAAAAGGGAAATCGCCCGGATATTATTGTGGTCGACCCCCCGCGGGCAGGACTGCACCCGGACATTATTCAGCCGATTGCAAATTCCGGCGCGAGGAAACTGCTCTACATTTCCTGCAACCCAGGCACCTTCGCCCGCGACTTGAGCCTATTCGCCGAACAAGGCCTAACCACGAACCTCGTGCAGCCTGTCGACATGTTCCCGCAGACGTCTCACATCGAATGCGTCGCCGTGTTGGAGCCCGCAGGGAACTAGTTGGAGAGGTCGTTTAGGAAGTAAGAGGGGTCGTGGAAACAACTTTCCACCGGCGTACTGAGGAGTCTTAGAACCGGCTTCGACGTAAGAATAAGGGGGCGTGATGATAGTTTCCACAAGGAGAGGCTCTCTGCCTTTCCCTCTCCGGTGGAAATCTATCGTCGCGCCCCCGAATCATTATGGCAACGCCGACTCTAGGAGTGGCTGTGCTCCCAAACAAGGCGAATACCTTCGAGGGTGAGCGTGTCGTCCACGGACGTAATCGTGCGGGAGGCATGAGCCAGAGGGCCGGCTAGACCACCGGTTGCGATCACCGGAATGTCTTTGGGGAAGTTCATTTCAGCGATGACGCGATCAACCAGGGAATCGATGGCGCCCGCCGACCCGAAGAAGATGCCGGCTTGAATGCTCTCTTCGGTGTTGCGTCCGACTACCCGTGGCGGCTCGACAATTTCCACTTTAGAAAGCCGGGCTCCCCGCGAGAACAGAGCGTTCGCTGCTGTCGTCACCCCGGGCATGATGACTCCCCCCGCGTAAGATCCCTCGGCGTCTAGAATATCGAGCGTGGTAGCGGTTCCTAAATCGACAACGATGACCGGACTGCCGACCTTAGCCCGAGCCGCAATCGCGTTGACAAGGCGATCGGCTCCCACAGTTTGGGGATCATGGTAGAGGATCTTCAGATTCTTCACCGATTCATGATCAATGACCAAGGTTTCGGAACCGCAAAGTTTCTTTCCCATCTCACGGTACGAGCTGGTCAAGGTTGGCACCACCGATGAGACCGCCACGCCATCCACTCCGTCGGGGCGATACCCCTCATTTTCAAGAAGAGCGCGATAGATCACCACGAGTTCATCCGTGGTTTGATCCACAGAACTCGTCAGACGCCAGTGCGTTAACAAGTCTCCCTCAAGAAACAAACCCACCGCGGTCTGCGTGTTTCCAACATCAACGGCTAACAGCATTGGGATCTCCCTTTGGCTTAGACTTCCGCTTTCCCTTGTAAATGATGGTGCATATAACCAGGCTAATGCCGTAAAGAAGTATTAAGGGAACCGCCAGCAGGACTTGTGAAACCGGATCGGCCGGCGTTAGCAGGGCAGCAGAAATGAAAATGAGAACAATTGCATGTCGCCAGTAGAGTTTTAAGAAAGTGGGCGTGATGATGTTGATGATGGTCAGAAAGGCGAGCACCAACGGCATTTGAAAAATGAGTCCGGAAGCCATCCCCATCGTAAACACAAGATCAAGGAGAAAGGTGATCTCGGTTTGCGCCTGCAAGTGCGTATTACCGAAACCCAACAGAACATCAACCATAAGAGGAGTCAGCACGAAGTAGGAGAAGGCGACCCCGAGGTAGAACAACAACAGACTGAAAAGAACGCCGGGAAGTACAAACTTTCGCTCGGTCTCCAAAAGCCCGGGACCAACGAAACTCCAGATCTTATAGAAAACCAGGGGCAGAGTTGCCATGAGCCCAAGAACAATCGCGACTTTGATACGCGCTATGAACGCACCTTGGGGGCGCATGAAGATGGCATCACCAGACGTGTTTTGAATTAGCCAGTCCAAAACATCACCGGACCAATACCAAGCCCCGGCGGCTCCTACCCCAACCACAATGCCGACGAAAATTAGGACTCGTCGTAGCTCCTCGAGATGGTCGAGGAAAGGCATGGTTTTTTCTGGAGAGGCGTCTTCGGTCAAAGTTTGGGCTCTGCGTGTCTTTTCAGAACACCATCGGTGCTCACAAGAGTCTGGATTTCGTCGAGGAATTGGTTGACGTCTTTAAAGTGTCGGTAAACCGAAGCAAATCGCACGTAAGCAATTTGATCAAGATCCTGCAACGCCTCCATCACCTTTTCACCCACGAACATGCTCGTGACTTCTCCGGGCGCTCGGCGTTGCATTTCGGTTTCGATCTTGTCGACAATGCCTTCGATGTGCACTAAAGATACAGGTCGTTTTTCGCAGGCTCTTGAAATGCCGCCCACGACTTTTTCGCGACTGTAGGCCTCGCGCCGTCCGTCGCGTTTCACGACAACCACGCTGGCATTTTCAACATACTCGTAGGTCGTGAATCGTTGGCCGCAACCAATACATTCTCGACGTCTGCGGATCGCTCGGCCTTCCTTGGTGGACCGGGAATCAATCACTCGGTCCTCTTGATGATCGCAATTTGGACAGCGCATGAACCCTCCTGCTGACCTCAGCATGTAGTAGACCCCTGGATGCTAGTCGCCACATCTGGTACATGTCAACGCCCCTATGGGGTTGCGGTTCTTCCGACATCCCTGATATTCTCTTTCCCGACTGGCCGATGGGGATCACACTTTTAGGCAAGCTACGGCGGTTTAAGAAAACAGCATGAAATTCTCAGGAGAAGCCCCCCTCTCCTTCAAAACATCTCTAAGTGCCCTGATCCTAACGGCTTACGCAATTGTGGGCGCGGCTAGCTATACCCTCGCCGACCCCGTCTCCTACTGGGATCTCTCCCCCCTAAACGCAGGTGGACAGTTAACCCTATTTAACTCAGACACTTACGACGGTGAAAACGGCGTCCCGGTGCGCTCCTTGGACATGAATAACGATGGCCGGGATGAAGTTGTTGTAAGCGGTATACGGGGCGATGGTCCTCAAAAGGGCCCCTTCCGTGACAGTGCCGGCGAAGTCCATATTGTTTTTTGGAGCGAACCCGAGCTCGACGGCTACATCGATTTCCGGGAACCCCACCCCTCGGTGATTGAAGTTCTTGGTGCCCAAGAAGAAGAATACCTCGGCATTTGTGTTGCTCCCGGCGACTTCGACAACAACGGCAGTGAAGATTTGGTTATCGGAGCCTTTGGCGCAGATGCACCCGGTCGGGTCAACGCCGGGCGCGTGTACATTCTTTTCGGATACGCCTCCATGACGGGTGGCGCCACCATCGATTTGAGTCAGGGCCTCCCCTTCAACATGACTAGCATTACGGGCGGCGCCGCCGATGACCGCCTCGGCGTGTGGGCTGACTCAGGAGATCTTAACAACGACGGACATCTCGATATCGTGATCGGAGCCGATCGTGCGGACGCGCCTCCCATAGGTCGAGAACAAGCCGGTAAGGCAGTCATTGTCTACGGTCCCATTCCCATCGGAGTCGAAATCGATCTCGCCACTTGGCCTGGGCCGATCACGGAAATTTGGGGCATCGATGCCGAAGATCACTTAGGGGCTACGGTTGCCTGCGGCGATTACGATGGTGATGGCATCGACGACGCCGCCATCGCCGCCGCCAGCCACGACATGTCTCGCAATGTGTACGATAGCGGTGGTTCAGGGGACGGTCCTCCTGGCTTCTCCCGCGATGATGCGGGTGAGACTTGGGTTGTTTTTGGCGATCCCAACCTTCCCGCAACCATCGATCTGGCAAGCCCTCCACTGGGCGTCAGTACGTCGGTGTTCTATGGGCGACTTAAGTTCGCACGCACCGGAGAGGAACTCGCTACCGCCGATGTCAACGGTGACCAGATCGACGATCTCCTTATAGGCTCCTTAACTACCTCCGGCCCGCCGGACGACTATCGGCTCAATGCCGGCGAAGGGTATGTGTTCTATGGGGGCCCCGGCCTCCGCGGAATCGCCGAAGACCTGAAAACTTCCACCTACCCTCGAACCACGATCTACGGCACGCGGGGCTCCATTGCCACCGACTCCTTTACCGCCGGCGATGTGAACGGCGATGGTTTCGACGATCTGATGGTCGGGCTACCGTGTGAGAGTGGTCCGAATGATCGTGGCGCCGGCGTCATTATGGTTGTGTATGGTGGAGCCAACCTCCCCAACGAGATCGATCTCAAGACCCCCCCTCCGGGAACAACGCTGATTGAGGGTGTCGACTTTGATGACAACACGGCTTATTGGGCCGCATCCGGCGATGTGAACGGCGATGGTTTTGTCGATGTCATTGTAAATTCCATGACCGCCGACTCCTGGCGGAACAGCCGACCGGTGGCGGGAGAAGTCCGGGTGGTGAGCGGAGCTTGGTTAACGCAACATCCGGAACCGCCGAAAAACTTAAAGGTTACCGACAACCTGGAAGACCAGCGCATCAGTTTCTCCTGGGATCCCTCTCCTACTCCTGGTGTCACCAATTATTTGGTCGAGTGGGAGGCTCTGGACATCGGGCCCGGTGGATCTTTGCTTGTTCCGGGAACAGAGACTTCCTGTTCGGTTGAGGCCCTCCCCAACCGGAGCCCCTGCCGCTTCAAAGTACGTGCTGTAATGAATGGGCTCCCGAGCCGACCCTCACCGGCGATCGTAGCTACTCCGGGGTCCATTCCTACACCTGAGAATCTGACCCTAAGCGTGGTGGACAAGAACACGGTTCAGGTCAACTGGGACTCGATATCTGAACCTAACTTTCTCGGCTACGCTGTCTACCGATTTACCGATTCCAATCCGACTCCGATACGCATCACTCCAAACTTGGTCACCGATTCTTTTTTCCGCGATGACTTCGCTCCCGCCTATGAAGGCGTGAGCTATTTTGTAACCGCGTTCCAGAACAATATTTTCGAATCGGATCCGGGCGAAGCCGAACGCGTCTTCACGCGCCCGGCCGAGACAGGCACGGGTTTGCTTCTCGTGAACGATTACGACTGGGCAAAGTACACCGACGGGAGCTTCCCCAATTTCCTCGGTGATCCTTGGGAAATGTACGATGCCCGAGTCATGACGGGTGACCAAGCATTCACCTTTTGGGATTTCCGCGAGGGATTCGCCAACTACCCTAGCGGCTATGTTCCGGTCGGAACCGGGCCCCTCAATCCAGATGTTCTCTTCGATCATGGGGCCATCATGATCCTGGCCAACGGCCCCGACGATGGGCAGGACACTCGCCTCAAAGAGCAATCCGAGTTGCTTCTTGAGTTCAGAGCCGCAGGCGGCGTCGTCATCGCAGCGGGATGGCTTCTGGGATCTTACCTGCCGGCAAATTTATCGAAAGCCCTCGGCGTTCTTGACTGGGACCAGCCCGTCTCCGTTGTTCCGACAAGGGTGATGACCGCGAACTACGATTATCTCGCCCCATCCGTTGGGCCGGAACCCGTTGCCGGTGCCGCCGTATTTTGTGATGTTCCGGAGTTTGACCCCTCGGCAAACATCCGCGTGCTTTACGAATATGATTTCGGCGAGCAGCCGCCCCTAATGCACACGGTGATGCGAAACAACGTAGAAAGCGATCTGGTTCTCTCAGCCAGTCCCAGCTATCTAGACCCGATTTCCCTGAAGAGCACCATGAATGAGATCCTGCTTCGCTTGGGTAAAGCTCGATTTGGAGTCGGGGTCGATGAAGAAACTCCAACTCCTCTCTTGCCCGTGAGCCTCGCCTATCCCAACCCTACCCGCGGGGCAGCCTTTGTAGACTTCCAGCTTGAACGTCCAGGAAAGGTCTCCGCCAAGATCTTTGACATCCGCGGACGGATCCTTCGCCAGTACAATCAGGAACTTCAGACCAGTGGTTCCGGTCGCGTGGTTTGGGACGGAACAGATGAGCGCGGTCGCGAAGTTGCCGGTGGTGTCTACTTCATTCAGGTGAAGAGCCAAGAGTTCACAACCACACGCCGCGTGCTCCGAACTCGCTAAGAGGTTGGGTGCGCCTCACCCAGGCCGTCTAGATCAAAGATCTGTTGGAACAACACTTCGTCTGCGGGCTCCATCTCCACCTTGCGACGGTGCATGACCTTTCGCGCCACCTCTTTGGCTTTTTCGAAATCGTAGGGCATGAGGTTTTGGGCGCCCCCCCAAGCAAATGAAGGAATGTGTTTCGGCGGGAACCCCGAACCAAATAAATTCGAAGAGAATCCAACCACGGTCCCCGTATTCAACTTCGTGCCGATGGCCGTCTTGGAGTGATCGCCCATAAAGAGGCCCACGAAAATCTCACCCGTGTCTACTTCGCCGTCCGGCGTCCAAACCCGAACCGTACTGTAGTTGTTCTTAAGGTCCGAGTTGTTCGTGGCCGCTCCTAGGTTGGTCCAGGAACCCAAGTAGGCATGACCCAGAAAGCCATCGTGTTGTTTGTTCGTGAAACCTTGGGTAATTACCGCCTCAACCTCACCACCCATCTTACTTGTGGGCCCTAAAGAGATCCCGTCATACAGACGTGCGCCCATCTTTACCACTGAACGTGGACCAATGTAGGCAGGTCCCAGCACAACACTTTGGTGCTCGAGCCGGGCTCCTTCACCGAGAATGATCGGTCCGTGACGACCATCTAGAATCGATCCGGGTTCAAGAACCACGTTGTCTCGAAAGACGATGTTCTTCTTTCCAAGAATCTGGGCGCCCAGAGCTGTTTCCGGCTGATCTCGGTGGGGCCGGTCTTTGGCCCAGGAAAAGTCTTCGGCGATCACTTCGGGGTTTAGGCCAATAAGCTCCCAGAGATACTGAACGACGTGGGAACCCTGAGGGGGCCCCTCTTTGGGCATGCCGGAAGGAGACTCCGGTTTTTCATTCCGACGCAGAGAACCTTCCAGATCCTTATAGAATCCGGCCGAAAGACTCTCCGGCAGTCGTGCAGCAAGCACAACTTTGTCTTGGACCACCGCCGCCCCGCGTTCCACAACCTCAAGCAAGCGATCAAAGCTATCTCCCAAGCAAATAAGACGACCGTTTAGGAAGAGGGTTTCCCCCTCGGGGATATGGTTCACC
>JABDJR010000712.1 GCA_013003415.1 Candidatus Eiseniibacteriota bacterium
GGCATGGTCTATGTCGAACACAACTGGGGCAGCGCGATCTACCAGAGCAACCAATACAACGCTCAGATGGGCGCCTGGGTTTGCTCACCGGGCGACGTCAACGGCGATGGCAAAGGCGATGTTGCCTATGGAGCCCCCTATTGGAATGCGAATCTCGGCGGCGAAGGTGCTTACTGGGTGCGCCTGGTGGGCTCTACCGGATCTTGGGTGCGATACGGCACGCAGCGAAGTGCCCACTTAGGAACTTGCCTCGCCGGCGGGGACTACAATGGAGACGGTTTTGCAGACCTGGGGATCGCGGAGCCCTGGTTCAATAACAACAATGTTACCAACGTGGGACGCGTCTTCACCTACCTGGGTGGAGGCAATACCTACTACAAACAAATGCCCTACGAGTCTCAGCTAAAGAAACACAACGGGGAAAACTTGGGGCGCTTGGGCCGATCTGATTTAGGCACGAAGGTTACCTTGCATGTGGAGCGTGCGGGAACCGCAGCTGGCCGCGAGCAAGTGCGTTTGGAGTGGTGGTGTCGTCCCTTCTTAGATGGGCTCGGACACGATCAACTCTCGCGGGACTACACAGCGTGGATGCCCACGAACGGACCCGCCGCCTACGGATCTTCGGTTCCCATCACTCAAGTGATCTCGGGTCTGACACCCAACACCATGTACTCCTTGCAGTGGCGCGTCAAATCGAAGTCGCCCTACTTTCCCTCGACGCGATGGCTATGCCTGGATGCTTCTGGGCGAGGTCAGGCCGACTTCCGCACCGCTCCGGGAACCGTGTCGGTTGGCGATGAACCGGTGTTGACGTTGCAACCCATGGCTGCCTTTCCGAATCCGTTCTCTTCACGCACTCAGGTTCAGTTTGATGTGAAAGAAACGGGCCCGGTGAGTTTAAGAGTGTTGGATGTGTCCGGGCGCTTGGTGAGAACCCTGGTCGATGAAACGCGATTCTCAGGGAATCACGAATCGGCTTGGGATGGCATCGATGAACACGGGCAGCATGTGGCCGCTGGCGTGTACTTCGCGCATCTTGAAACGACAGAAGGGAAATCGGTGCAACGCCTGACCCTCGTGCGTTAGAGCGGGCGGACGTTCGCAGTTGCACCTGATCGCTGGGGACAAGGAGCGGGAGCTGGTTCTGGACGGGCCAGCTCCCGTTTTGTTTTAAGACGCTAGCGCGTAACGACCACTTTCTTAGAAACCGAACCGGCCCGGGATTCTAGCTTCATGAAGTACACCCCTGAAGCAACACGCACATCGTTATCGTCGCGAAGATCCCAAATTGAGGCGCCCTTCGTTTGAGTAGTGTCGTTCTCATAGAGGGTACGAACGCGGCGCCCACGGATGTCATAGACGGTTAGGGTTCCTACCCCCACCGGCGCATCGGACCAGGAGACGATCGCCCGCGAACGCGCGGGGTTCGGCGCAATCGTCATCGCCACAGGAACTGGTGAGAACGTTTGATCCTTCCCGTCCCAGTGACCCAAAATAAGGGATGCATCCGATCCCGTGACCCTAAAGCCGCCTGCCACATAGAATCCGTCCCCAAAGGGAAGAAAAGAATCCGCTGACCCCACGACGCCCTCTTCTTCTCGTCCAAAACTAGACCATCGGTCATGGTCGTATTGAAGTAGCTTATGGCGTCTTCCACGCTCCACACTCAGACGACCGCCAACCACGAGATTGCCCCTGTATTCCTCGAGCAGGTAGACAGAACCGAACAATCTTGGAAAAACGGGCTTCCAACTGTGCCCGTTCCAAGTTGCGAGTTCGCCCCAGTCTTCTTGAAGATAGGAGGAGGCCACCACAATCTCATCGCCCCAACTCATGGCGCGATCAATTCTTGAACTCTGGCTCCATAAATCGAGGTTGCCGATCGCCGCCCAGCTCGATCCGTTCCACATTGCGATACTCTGAATGCGCATCGGACCCGCCCACCTGAACTCACCCGTGGCGATGAGAGTTCCCTGATGCACAAATGCGTCTAAGACCAGGGCGTCCCCAGTAATGCCCCCGTCCAGATTCTCCCAAGACTCACCATTCCAAGCCGAAATATTGTTCATGAGTTCGCCATTAACACGATCAAACAGACCGCCGGCAACGAGCTTGTCATCATAAACAGCCAAGGTAGCCACCGGACCGCTAAACTCAGCCACGGGCTCCCAGGCTTCGCCACTCCACCTCCCTAGGAAAGGTACCTTCTTGGCTCCTGCTTCAGTAAAGATGCCTGCGGCATATAGCTCGCCTTTGTAGACAACAAGATCGAGAACAAGATCATTAAACTCGCCGCCCAGCAACACCCACTCGTTGTTGACGAGCTTTCCTACCGCAAAGCCCAGGGTGTGGTTGTTGGTTGTCGTGAATACCGCTCCGCCAACGAGTTCCCCGTTGAAGTTGCACATGCGCCAGGGAGGAGACACGATGGTCCGCGGCCAAGGATGAAGCGGTTCATAGCGAGTTCCTTCCTTTGTTGCCACATGGTCCGTTT
>JABDJR010000713.1 GCA_013003415.1 Candidatus Eiseniibacteriota bacterium
AGCAAAGACCAGCTGCAAAAGCGGTGGGTAAATCGTGGGTAGCTCGGGGTTGTTGATCAGGCCCCAGAAAGCTGTGTGAAGTTCAACCAGAACGGGATCATTTGGAGCGTAGCGAAATGGGTTGATCCCGGACAAAAGAACATGTCCGTCCCACAGGTAACGATAGATGTCATCGCTTAAAGACGCCTCGTGGAAGATCAAAAGACCCCGCCCAAACAGAGCCGCCGCCCAAAATACAATCCACTCCCGAGCGGTTAGATCATGTTTTCGGTTGAGAGCCGCAGCCAACACCGCTATGGCAAACAAAGCTCCATAGAGCGCCGCATAGAGTGTAAACTGCTGGCTCCAATTGGGTACTGAGAAGAGAGCCACACACCCAAAACTTGAAAGGATGGCCGGGCCCCAGATCCGGATCATGAAACAACGATGACAGATCCGCTACGTAGAGCCAAGATCGTCTGCACGATCGGCCCATCTTCTAGCTCCCCCGCCACCCTGAAAAAACTCATCCGCGCCGGAATGGATGTCGCCCGACTTAATTTTTCCCACGGAACCGCCGCCGACCATGAAGACATGGTGACCAGACTCCGTGAAGCCTCGAACCAATGCCGAAAAACCATCGCCATTCTCCAGGACCTTCAGGGTCCGAAGCTTCGAGTAGGGAAAATCTCGAACGGAGGCATGGAGCTCAAAACCGGGGAGAAATTCGTCCTTACCACGGAAGCCGGCGTTTCCGAGCCCAACCGAGTCTCGGTTTCCTACTCCAAACTCATTAGTGATATCGGCAAGGGAGATCGGATTCTTCTGGACGATGGCCTCATCGAAGTTGAGGTCGTTCGCATTCGCGGCAAAGATATTACGACCAAAGTGGTGACGTCTGGAATTCTCACATCCAATAAAGGTGTCAATATTCCGAGTCGGGCTCTGAGCATCCCTGCCCTCACGCGAAAGGATCGTGCCGATCTCAAACTCGGTCTTGCTCTGGGAGTCGACTACGTTGCCCTAAGTTTCGTGCGAGATAAGAAAGATGTCGATCTCATCCAGGCCCTCATTCGCCGTTCCGGACACGATGTCCCCGTGATCGCAAAACTGGAAAAGCCCCAGGCGGTCGAAAACCTAGACTCGATCATTGAAGCGGCAGACGGCATCATGGTGGCAAGGGGCGACCTGGGGGTAGAACTGCCACCGGAGCAAGTTCCCGTTTTGCAGAAACGCATGATTCGAAAAGCGCGTGAGGCTGGAAAGCCCGTGATTACAGCCACCCAAATGCTTGAGTCGATGGTTCAGAACCCGCGACCAACCCGTGCCGAAGCTTCCGATGTCGCTAACGCCATTTTCGACGGCACCGATGCGGTGATGCTCTCGGCGGAAACGGCTACTGGCGAATACCCTATTCAAACCGTTCAGATGATGTCTCGGATCATCGAGAACGCCGAGCAAAGCGCCTTTCGCCGACGCTCTATCATTCGCTGGGCAGACCATACCTCGGCCGGAACTGCAGAGATCATCGGGCTTTCCGCCACTCGCATCTCTCTGGATTTAAACGCTCGACTCATTGCCACCTTTACTCAATCCGGAAGCTCAGCGCGATTGGTAAGCAAGTACAGGCCCCAAACCCCAATCGTTGCCTTCACCTCCTCCATGAGTGTGATGCGTCGCCTTAGCCTAATCTGGGGAGTCTTCCCTAACTTTATTCCGCACCGAGATAACACCGACGACATGATCGACGCGGTCACGGCGAAGCTCAAACGAGATCGTCGGGTTCGCAAGGGGGACCGCATCGTAGTCACGGCAGGCACTCCCATGGGAACCATCGGATCCACCAACTTCCTTAAGGTTCATTTGATTCCGTGAGTGCGATGATCGGTTTGTTTGGAAAACCGGTGCTTCCCGGACGCGTAAAAACGAGACTCTGCCCCCCTCTTACTCACGACGAAGCGGCAACTCTCTACGCCGCGTTTCTTGGCGACCTTGCAAACCTACTCCATCAGAGTGTCCCCGAAAGTTGGATCCTCTTTTCCGATGATGTTTCCCAACAAAAAGCGACATGGCCAAAGAAAGCCCAACTACCGCGACTGGCCCCCCAAGTTGGCGACGATTTGGGAACAAGAATGGTGAATGCCATGGACTTCCTGCTGGAAACCGGGGCGGACGCCGCCTTTCTTCTGGGGAGCGACCACCCCAGCCTTTTGCCGCGCCATCTTGCCGATGCCCAAAACCTCCTGAAAGAGAAAGATGTGGTTCTTGGGCCCTCTCGAGACGGGGGCTACTACTTGGTGGGCTGGCGGCGAGAAGCTCACGCAAGGGCAACGTCCATGTTTGATGGGGTCACCTGGAGCACAGGTACGGTTTTCGATCGCACCATCGAGAATCTCGACCCCTTGGGCTTGAGCCTAGGGTGTACCGAGATTTGGTACGACGTCGATACGATCGACGACCTTCAATTCTTGAAGAGCCATCTCGAAGCCCTGCGACGGTCTGAATCCGACCCCGACCTGAGCCCCAAAACCTGGGCTCAGCTTCAAAATCTCAAGTCTCGTAACTATCTATAAAAAAGGCGGTTAGCCGCTCCTCCCCCGTTGTTGTCCGGTTGTCCGGTTGTCCTGGGTAGGGTATCCTCCCTCTCCAGCCCTCTGAAACTTGCCTCCCAAATTCAGTCGAAACAGAAGTTCATGGATCCAGTCATCCTTCCCCGGCCTCAACATCCGATCTCACGACAGCTCATCGATCCCGATGCGCTGAAGGTCATGTACCGCCTACTCAAATCGGGCTACAAGGCCTACCTCGTCGGAGGAGGTGTGCGCGACCTCATGTTGGGCCGAACCCCCAAAGATTTTGACGTCAGCACCGATGCACATCCCAATCGCATCAAGCGACTGTTTCGAAACTGCCGTCTTGTGGGACGGCGTTTTCGCTTGGCCCATGTTCATTTTGGGGAAAAGATCATCGAGGTTTCCACGTTCCGGAGGCGCTCTGAATTCCAAGAAACCAACCCCGATGGCGATCGATTGATCCGCTCGGACAACACCTTTGGTACACCGGAAGAAGATGCGGTCCGCCGTGACTTTACGATCAACAGCCTCTTCTACGATCTTGAGACGTTCTCTGTTATCGATTTCCTTGGCGGTATTGATGATCTGAACCGTCGCGTTGTTCGTTGCATCGGGGACCCGGACGTTCGTCTTCCTGAAGATCCGGTCCGAGTCATCCGTGCCATCAAGTTTTCCGCGCGTTTGGGGTTCGACATTGAATCGACCCTTTGGGAATCGATGAAGCAATTTGCTCCCGAGATCCACAAATGTGCAAAGCCTCGCGTGCTCGAAGAAATCTATCGACTACTTCGAGAGGGTGCGTCGGCTCAGTCCTTCGAACTCCTTCAAAACTCCGGACTCTTAGCCGAACTTTTTCCCGAAGTCGAAAGCTATCTTTCAAGTCAGCGCAAGAGTAACCCCGATGGCGATAGGATCTTCTGGCAGTACTTGGAAGCCCTTGACCAACTCCAAGCCGAAGGCCAAACGCTATCGAACTCTCTTTTGTTGAGTACGCTAGCCGTCCACCTCCTTGGGGTCGCGGTGGGGTCTGAAGATCCCGATGAGGGACAGGCGAGTAACCTTTCAAAAGACGTCGATTTTCTTACTCGCGAGTGGGTTTCACGACTTGGCGTTGCGCGCCGCGATCGCGAGCGTCTTGCCCACATGCTGCGTTCGCAACCTCGGTTCGTGCGCCCGAGGGGAAGACGGTTTCGTCTGCGAACATTTGTGACCAAGCACTACTACCCCGATGCAGAAGCGTTGTTTGCTTTGGGAACTCAGGCCACCGGGCTCGAGCTGGAAAGCCTTGAGCGATGGCGATCCCTGAGAGCAGAAGTCGGAGAAAACGTCGACTCGACTCCGGCTCGCAAAACACGGTCCAAGAAGAAGCGAGGCGGTAGAGGTCGTCGATCGCGGAAGCGAAGAACCGCAGCTTCCTAGGTATAGGCGGGCTAGAGCTAAACGACGTGTCTGCTCGACTAACCTTCGGCAGGCTTGCGGAGACCCAGGTGCAAGATCACCCACTGCAACCTGGAAGCTTGTTCGGCACTAGGCGCTTGGGCTTCAAGTACTCCCACCGGCGGCGTCACTTCCGGAACCGTCTCGAATTCCAATTGCTCAAGCATAGCCACCACTCTTGGCTCCAACCAAGAACCGGTACGAACTTCCAGAAGTCCGAATTGATCCAAGAAGATTTCAATCCCATGCGCCTCGGAAAACACAGCCAGATCCATGAGCGGGCTACCCAGTAGGTCTCTAAGCCGGAAAAGCGACTCGGTGACTTGCTGGCGTTCCAGGGTAGAGGACACAAGCTCCCTAACGCTTTCGCCATACTCAACTAGCACAACACCCATGGGGTTAGGCAGTTCTCGAACGAGATCAAAGACGACCTGAGTAATGGTGGGATGCGGTCCTAGGACTCTGAACTCTCGGACCCCATCTTCGTGACGCTTCACCGAATAGATGGGTTTGGGGTCTTCGCCAGGAGTCTCCCCCTTTTCCGAGGGAGCTTTCTTTGGGGGCTGCATCATCCGCTCGCGGACCTTTTCTAAGACACGTCGTACCAAGAGAATCCATCCTCGCTTGGAGTGAAATACTGGCCTAGGCTCCCCCTCCCCTAGCTATCGGCGGATCGGCGGCTTAACCGGAGTGCGATGACCTCCAACCTTGCCCATATCGCCATATCCCCCGGTTTCTAGGCAATCGCCCTGAAAATGGCCTGAAAAACGCCCCGCTCTTTCCCGCAAAACTCTGTCTGGCCAAGTTAAGAAGATGGGCCAAAAAACCGATAAATAGAGGAACTTGAGGAACAACACACCCCAGTGAAACCCAAAGCACTTCTTATCATTATCTCCGTGAGTACGGCAGCGACTCTCTGGAGTGTCATGACTTTTCTTTTTGGACCCAAGGTCTCGGGCATCCACTTGCTCTTGTGGACCTTTACCTGCTTTATGGGTGAGTTTTTTCACGTACGAAACTTAAGCGACGACTCAAGCGGAAGTCTTGGCGGCACCGCCCGTCTCACCACGGTATGTATGCTCGGTCCCATGATGGGCGTTGTACCCATTCTTCTGGGAACTCTTCTTGGCTCCCTGATTCTTCATCGACAACAATGGTTCAAAGCGATCTATAACGCGTCGCAACTTACTCTGGCCAGCGCGGTTGGTGCGGCCGTCTATTCCCTGCTAGGGGGACCGGTCTTGATTGAGATGGAGGAGTCTTCCGGTTCGGTGCTCGGAGCCTTGAGTGATTGGCGCTTCTTAGCCCCGTTTCTGATGGCCGGCTTCACCTATTTCGTGATCAACAATGGTCTCATGGCCTGGCTTATGAGTGCGCTTACGGATCAGAAGGTCAGTCGCCTCTGGCGTCAGTACGTTCTCTACCCCGAAGGCCTCACAAGCACGGCGGGGCTTGTTTTGATGTGTCCCCTATTCATCCTTTTGTACGGCTCCATGGGCATTTGGGGGCTTCTCATTCTCATGGCCTGTCTTGGGTTGCTGCGCGTTGCGGACGGTCTATTCATCACTCTAGCCCAGGCTCGTGACTCCCTTGTGCTTCAAACAAGAATGGGAGCCATGGGCGAGATGGCGGAGCAAATCGGTGTCACCCTGGGTGGATATAGCGATGAGCTTCAAGATCGCACCCACACCATCACCTCCTGGACGGACCTCGATCAGAGTAAAAGCTTTCAAAAGAATGCCGGGATTCTCTCGGTCAACGTCAACCGAATGACGTCGTTGATTTCTGTGCTTCGGGAGTTCACCAATTTGGAACCCCAATTCGAAAAGGTGAACCTAGCTCAGGTTGTAGAAGACGCGATTGAATTCGTTCGTCCCAACCAGAGGTTTCAAGGGGTGCGGTTTTCGTTTGTTCCAGCCACTGTTCCAATGATCTCTGCCGACGCCAGCCACTTGCAACAAGCGTTGGTCAATCTCTTCAACAACGCCTCCGATGCCATGCGCGATGCCAAAACGCCGGATCGATCGATTACGGTCAGCCTCAAGACCGAAGGGAAATCGATTCAGATCATGGTCACTGATTCGGGGCCAGGCATTCCTGATTCGGTGCTTCCCACCATGTTTGAGCCAGGTCGCTCCGAGAAATCGGATGGCCATGGCTACGGCTTGGCCGTCGTTTTCCGAGTCATGGAAAACCACGGCGGAACCGTCACGGCCTACAACGTTCCCGACGTTGGGGCTGAAATCTGCATGACCTTCCCCACCCCATAGATAGCACCACCCCCACATAAATGGCCTTTTGCCCGATCTGTCAACTGACAATGACAGTTGACGTCAATCAAAATTGACAACCACTTAAAGCCTTATTTTTCAATGCCTTAGACATTTTCCAAAGGTTCTTGTCAACCAAAGTTGTCTATTTCCTTTCGCAAGATGCACGATTCACCTCAGATTTCGTGCAAATTAAATGATTGTCCAACATGGAGTTATGCAAAATGCACGGTCCCGTCGTGCAAATGGCACGGGGGTTGCGTTACGTAGGGTCAGGTTGGCAAGTGAAGTGAAGACCCTGCAAGCCGCAAGCGCGAAAGAAAGGAATTAAAACCATGTTGATGTACGTTTTTAAAGCCATCGGATTCTTAACGGATTGGGTTTGGACGAATGATTGGGTTTGGAACTCCCTCGACTGGGTGTGGAAATAACCAAATCAGTTTCCTAGGGAGAGATCCTCTCCCTAGGACCCCGAGCGGGGAAACCACAACTCTCTCTCCATCGTCGGATGCCCCGCTCAGCCTCGAAAAGACCCCTGCCCGGGTGTCTTTTCGCCGATTCAGAGCAAAACGCGTGACTCACTTCCGGGGGTTGCGCGTTTGCTCGTTTAGCCAGGGCGCGCCCTTTCCGTACGAAGGCCACCAGAACGAGCTTAGGTCC
>JABDJR010000084.1 GCA_013003415.1 Candidatus Eiseniibacteriota bacterium
TGCTGCTAAAGACGCGGTTGAACGGGTCAACCAAAGCGGCCATTCGCGATTGGTCTGACCCGTCAACCACGTCAACGTAGTTGCCTTCGATCTCGTCTTCGGGAGCAACGGAAAGTTCTCCATCGAAGTTTCGTGTTTCGGATCCCTCTACGAGCTGCACGTAACCCGCAAAGATACCGCTGTTCGGATCGATCTCCGTTAGCTGCAACAGTTCCTGATCCGTAGTCACCTGAGATGAACCCAGGGTTCCAAAAGGGCCTTTGCTTTGGACTTTCAGGGTGACCAGAATGGTTTCTTGAACTTCGGGGTCCAAGTTCTGATCGAGATCGGTCAGTCTAAGAAAAAGGGGCTCACCTTGATGATAGAGGTCACTAGGCATGAGCGGTATCGGCTGGCTCAAATCGAGCGGTTCATCGCTGCCCAAAGGGCGCGGAGGGTCGAGTGGCAAGATAAGTAGCTCAAGACCCGAAGGCTCGTTTTCAAAAAAGGTTTCCGGAATGAGAATCTCTTCCGCACCAGAAAACTCGGGAGCGTATTCAAGAAACTCAAGAACGGATGGGGTTCGAACAACCACCACCTCAAGAGAAACCGGGTTGGATGGAACTTTGTAGTTCTCGTTCTCGAAGGTGTAGTCGGCGAAGGCTTCGTTCTCGATGATGGTTCCCGCGGGAACGGCTAAGCCCAAGCAGGGAAACAAGAAGGAAGCAAGGAAAGCCAGGCTGAGAGCGCTGGTGAGCCATCGTGGAGAGATGGCCTTGGGCATGATTCTCCGAAGTATGGGAGCCACAAATCCCCCGGGGCTCGGTATGTACTTCGTTGTTTTATTCATGCCTGAAGATCAGAAAAGCTCCCGGTCTCGGATGACCGAGACCGGAAGCTGGAGTCTCCGAGAGGTCTCGGAAAACTAGTCGATGGTTACATCGAACGTCACAGTGGCTAGGCCACCTGCAGTCACTGTTCCCACGTCGACGGTAATCGCACCCGCGTTAGTCAGGTTGTAGTCACCCGCATCGTCAGCCGCAACATTGTCCGTAAGGACTCCGCTATTCAGCGTTAGAGAACCCGGAACGAAGGTTGTGTTGGCCGGAATGGCATCGACAACTTCGATCGTGTCAGCGGACTCCGTGTCACCAAGGTTGCTCACCACAATGGTGAAGCGGATGGTGGCGCCGGGGATGGCTTTCGGGTTGGTAACTCCGTTGACCGGGTCGCTCACTACGCCAGACGTCTTGTTCACGTCGAGAGTGGCGGTTTCAACCTCGTACACGCAGCGGGCCGAGAACGAACCGTCGTTGTCAGCATCGCTACCGTAGGTACCGAGGGTGTCGCAGAACACGGTCTGGACGGTCATCGCAATGTCGCTGGCAGCGGCATCGTCGGAGGCAATCACGGAGCCTTCGGTTCCGGCGTTACCACCTTGTGCAGTACGGACCCACAGATCATGAATCGAACCGTCGTCATCGACCTGGGTCGATGGAATATCGCTCAAGATAAACACGGTTACGGAATCATCGGGCGCGAGCTCGTCAATGTAACTCCCGTTATCTGTGAGCTCATAGGTGTTGTTTCCGTTGCCATCCACGAAGATGTTGTTCGTGGTGGCATCGAAATTGTCGGTCACACCAAACAGAACAGCAGCACCAGCGGCAAAGCTCGCAAGCGAGTAATCCTGAACCGTGTTACCAAGGTTGGTGACGCGGAAGGAAAGAATCTGGTTGTTGCTGCCCGGAATGACTTCAACCGGACCACCATCCAAGCAGACAACATTGAGATTAATCTTGTTATCCACAACGAATGAGGCGGTATCACTCCAAACGGTGTCCTGAGGAATCGTAGATACCTCATAGGTCACTGTTGCGTAGTTATCAACTTGGACCCCCGACAAAGTGCCGGCAGCGAAAGCTGCTTGGGGTGCCAAGAAAGTAAATCCGCAAACCACCAATAGGAGGATTGGGATACTTACTCTGGGGTTCATTGGTCGTCTCCTGTTTTTCTACTATTGCTCAACTGTCGTAATGAAGAGGCCTCAGCGTTTACTTCAGTTGGGCGCGAAAACTAACTTCCCCCCCGTCACCAGGCGCTAGCGGCTTGGTTAGGGTCCACATGACATGCGTGAAATCGCTGGCTAAAGCGGGGCGGACGACACCGTCCTCCTCCACCACACGCAGCTCTTCCATCAGTCCCATGGTTTTCCCCCCATCTACCGAGAACAGCACGGCGACGTCGGGACTCTCCGCGCTGCCGGTTTTGTAGGTCATTTCCTCGGGAATCGGATCGACGATGCGAACCGTTTCCGCAGGCTGCTTGCCCACGTTCTCGTAGAAGATCGTGTAGATGATCACGTCGCCAGGCACGATCTGATCCGCAGCTACCCGCGTGACCGTCTCTTCGCCCTCGTCGTTAATCACAATCACTTCTTTTTCAGCCATAGTTTTCAGTTTGACGGCGGCCGCACCCACTGAAGGGAGCGCGGCGACGAACAAGCCTGAGACCAAAACGCTGATCAATAGATTTTTCACTGTGTACTCCTTCCCTCTTAATTGATGGTCACCGCAAACGTGATTGTTTGAATCGGTGTGTTCTCATCAAGGTTGCCGAGGAACACCGTTACAGTGTTTGGTGTTGTCCCCCCAACATCTCCGGCATCGCCGTCCAACAGATCGGAAAGTTCCGTTCCGTTTAAAGTCAGCGAATCTTCTTTGTAAGTTGTGTGTTCTGGAATTTCGTCGGTGATAATCACGCCGGCTGCAGTTCCGGAGCCGACTGCAGAGACGCGAATGGTGTAGATGATGCAAGCGCCGGGAACGGGCTCGTCACCACCAAACTGGTCTTCAACTTCTTGAGACTTTTCAACCATGACGTTGATAGAAGACACCACGTAGGTTCCGGTGTCCTCGTCGTCGCCGCCCGATTCCCCAATCACAATGTCGGTGTCGCATTCACCGTGGGGAAAGGAGTCACCGGGATCACCGGTGCCCGTGTTCGAGGTGGCAACGAGTTGGCTGTCGCCTAAATCTTCCGACTCAACATCTCCGGGAATAGAGTTCCGGGAGAAAACCACGATGGATTCGTCGGCGAGTAAGAGGGGGTCGTTGGAACCGGCTACATAAAGCTCATCCGCCCCCACATCAAAGACACCGTTGCCGTTGGTATCGAGATAGATGTCATCGAAGATGGGGTCAAAGCTGTCGCCTACAAGCAGGTTGATCACGGAAAGGGTAAAACTGTCGGGGCCATTTCCCGTGTTGGTGACCATGAAGGTCAGGATGCGCTCGGTTTGTCCGGGGCGGACGGTCACGTTGCCCGCATCCTGCCAGATCACAGATACGTCAATCAGCTGGGCCACCGTGGTGGTGGTCTTGTTGCTGGTCTCCGTAAACGTCGTATTTCCGATGGTGTAGGTTGCCACGGCCTGGTTCTCGATCTCCGTACACACAGGCGTACCCCCGGCCAGCGCAAGGCTGGACACGACGGCACTTAGAAATATGGCTCCCAAAATTCGGCGAGCGATCAAGTTGGTGCTTCCTTTGGTGTGAAAAAAAACCCGGTTTTTGCAATTTGGGTATCGGAGAAGGAAGGAGGGGGGTTTAGCCCGAGTTGAGAAAAGGCCCGATTTTTTGGTTACAACAGCGGCCAAAATTCTGGAGATTAGCTAATAAAGCTAACTTGGCCGGGTTCAGGGGCTGGGGGAGCTAGTCTGCTTTGGAAGGGCCTTATGGAGGTGGAGGGTTGACGTTCCCCCATGCCCCTGGAGAAACTCAGAGCCGAGTGGTTGGTGCACTCACTAACTCCAACTGGGAGGGGAGGTCGAGGATGGAACAGTTTCCCACCTGTCTGAAGTGTAACGCTGGGGTATTGCTTCCTTTGTCTGATTACGGTCGCGAAGGCGCGCCCATCAAGTACAAAGCGTGGGTATGCAACAACCCCAACTGCGGATTCAACATGCGGATCGACAACGGAGAGATCAGCATCGGGCGAGCCGTCGGCAATTCCACAAAGTAATTCCAAGCAGAGTCATTCCAAACAAATTCATTCCAGAACAACGTCATTCACTCCCCACACAACCTCGTGAGATCCCACCGGCATGATTTCCAACTTTAGGAGGCTTTCGTGATCCGGGCGGTTATCTTTGATCTCGACAACACACTGACTGATTTTATGGGCGTGAAGCAGGCTTCGATTCGCGGTGCGGTCGACGCCATGCTCAATGCCGGGTTAGACCAGCGGCTTAAGACTTCGGAATCGACTCTTGCCGATCAGCAGGAAGCGATCGCGGGAGAGATCTCGCGTATTTATGATCGCGAAGGCATTGAGTACCAGCTCGTCTTCAATCGCTATCTAGAAGAGACCCTTGGTGAGGTCGATTACAAGTTTTTGGCGGCCGCAATTTGGGGATATCGACGAGCGCGGGACTCGCATCTCGTTCCCTATCCTCATGTGCATCTTACGATTCACCAACTCGCCAAGATGGGACTGAAGCTTGCTGTAGTGAGCGACGCTCCCCGCGAGCCGGCATGGCTCAGACTGGTGTATCTAAACCTTCATCATCTCTTCGATGCGGTGGTAACCTTTGAAGACACCGGGGTTCGGAAGCCCGAAAAGGAACCCTTTGTCGAGGCTTTGCGCCGCCTAGAAGTCGCACCGGAAGAAACCCTCATGATTGGCGACTGGCCCGATCGTGACGTTGCCGGAGCTTCGGCCTTGGGCATGGTGACCGTTTTTGCTCGCTACGGATATTCCTGGTCCCGCGACCGCGCCCCCATCGAGGAGCATCCACCCAACTATGAGATCGATGACATCTCAGAGTTGGTGGGCATTGTGGAAAAGCTCAAGTTGGGTACTCGCTGAAAGCTGAAAATGGATAAGCCCGTTTTTGCCATCGATGGAATTTCGATCGGCGTTGATATTATTGAAGTAGAAAGGATTCGAGCCGCTTTCCGACGGTTTGGAGATCGCTTTCTACGCAAACACTTCACCCCCGACGAAATAGCGTATTGCAACGCAAAGGTTCGCCCCGCCGAATCTTTGGCTGCCCGCTTTGCGGCGAAAGAAGCGTTTGCCAAAGCCTATCCTGGAAAAACCCCATTGCGTTGGGTTGATGTTGAAGTGGCGAAGCTGGGGAAGCGTCCCTACTATCGTCTGCACCGAGCCGCCGCACTTTATATTGCCGAGCTAAGTCTTACTCACACTCATGAACACGCGGTGGCTATGGCCATGGTGAAACTCAAGGATCCATCATGATTCCTGTCTTAACTGCCTCCCTCATGCGAGAACTTGATCGACGCGCCATTGAAGATCATGGAATTCCGGCGGAAGAACTGATGGACCGAGCCGGTGAGGCGGTGGCCAACGCCATTCTCGAGGACTTAGAGATCGGTGAGCATCAAACCGTGATCGTGCTTTGTGGCAAAGGGAACAACGGCGGCGACGGCTTCGTAGCGGCTCGCTATCTCAAAGAAGCGGGAATGCAGGCCACCTGTTTCCTCATAGGAGCGGAACCGGCTAACCTGACCGGAGAGGCGGCCACGGCTTACCGAAAATGGGAGGAAGCCGACGGAGAGACGCGTGTCATCCAGGAGTCCGAAGCGTGGATTGCCACCGCTCCCGACGTCGCGGAAGCAGCCGTTCTTGTCGACTCTCTTTTGGGGACGGGCGCTTCGGGCGCTCCAAGCGATCTGTTCAAAGAAGTGATTGAAGATGTGAACGATGCGGACGGCGTTGTCTTGGCGGTGGATATGCCCACCGGAGTGAATGCCAACGACGGGTCGACTCCGGGGGTTTCCGTTCATGCTGACCTTACGGTGGCCATGGGTTACCCGAAGCGCGGGCATTTGTTTCATCCCGGACGGATGCTTTCGGGCCCGGTCATTGTTGCCGACATTGGAATTCCGGTAGATGGGATTGAAGAGCTCTCGAAACCGGTCGTTGCCATGGCCGACACCGATGCGATTCTT
>JABDJR010000045.1 GCA_013003415.1 Candidatus Eiseniibacteriota bacterium
GAGCATGCGTTTGTTGGTCACAACGAAAAAGAAGCCCGAGCCCTCATCAAGAGATCTCTTCAACAACAAAATGTTCCAAAGTTTGAGGTGCAACTCCATCCCGGGGAAAGCGCAGGTGTTCCAAACCTCACTTTGCATCTTGAGGAGACCCCAAGCAAGCCGCTGATCTGGAATTTGGCTTGGGTTGAGGGTGGCTTAGAGACCAAGGTTAAGGCGGGGGAGAATCAGGGTCGGCGTCTCCATCATGAGAACGTGGTGCGCGAATATCTCGCTCGACGGGTCGAAGGCGTTGCGGACGCATCCGCAACCCTCCGCGTACCGTCAGAGGCGAACCCTCAGAACCTGAAGCTCATTTCTTGGCTTCACGATCCGAGCACGGGCAAGGTGCTTTCGGCGACTAGCGTGCCCGTGTCAACTTATCTAGGTAATCCTTAACCGCCTCACCCTCGCGTTCGCGAAGCTCAACGCAGCTTGAGATTCCCTCAACAACTTTGGCCAAGTTCTTTTCCGTACCTGCGGGGCTGTGCTTGGGATCACTAAAGAACTTTTCCGCCCGGCTCATGTTGTCATCGGAACACCCGCCGGCGAAGTAGGGCATGTAGACGAGGTAGGGTGGAGGAATTCGCCCTCCAATGGCCTCGTAATTGGCGGTCATCCACTCCCAAACTTTCCGGCTTGCCGCGTCTCCTTCCCCCGTCATTCCAAAGGGAATCGACACAAGCTCATTGGGTCGCAAGGGTCCGGTGAGGGTGTAGTCCAATGCGGTTTCCATGATCTTGGGGTCCCCAAACTGGCCGAGGCTGCTTAGGAACCGCTGTCGATCGGTGGGGTTCTTGGCATTCTCAAAACGAGTGCGATAAAGCTCAAAAAGCTCCATGTCTCCATCCATGGCAGAAAGACTTAAGGCGACGCTGGCTAAGGATGGGGGAATCGACTTCGGGTCTTCAATAAAAAGGTCGGCGAGGGCGCGCGCCTCGCGAAGAACGTCCGGGTCCATCCCCTTTTTGCCCATCCAGCCCACCAGGTTGGGACGGAAGAGGGAGATGGTTTCATCTTCGCCCTGCTTGGGCATCATGCCGTAACGCTCTAAGGCCGGTCCCAAAGTGTGCCGCACATAGAAGGCGAAAGAAGGTCGCGCGTCATCGGGAACAAAAGCGCCTTCAACTTTACCCAAGGCGCCAATGAGCGAGTTGGTGACCTGAGGCGCGGGATCGTTCGAGAACTTAGAAAGCAATTCCAGGTAGGTGTCACCAGGAATCAGACCGCCATCAAGCAGAGCGGAGATGTTTCCAATCAAACCCACTCGCTCGCGTGTAGAGAGAACATCGGGCGCATGATCCGCCAAGCTGTTCAACAACTCGCCGGAAAGAGCGAACCGGTAGAAGCCCATCTGGTCCGAGTTCAAATGAACCCACTTCAACCCGCCGTTCGGTTTCAGATCCAAAACCACGCTAGGTTTATCCAAAAGGACGGACTTTTCGTGGGTGCCGCGATCATCGGCATAGCGAATACCGATCGGCACCCGCCAAAGGGCATTCTTGGGGTCTTCGACACCATGATGGAGGAATCGTTTCTGCGAAATCTTGACCTGCTTGTCGTTCAAAACGTCGAGGCGAATCAGAGGAAAGCCTTCTTGCTCCAAGAACGATTGGAGCACCGCGGTGACATCTTTTCCTGAGGCGTCCGAGAGAGCTTTCCACAGATCCGAGCCCGAGGCATTGCCCCACTGGTGACGATCCATATAGAGCTTCATGCCTTTGCGGAATTGGTCAGCAGTCACCCACTGCTCCACCATAGACAACACGCCTTGGCCCTTCTGGTAAGCAATCACGTCGGCGGACATGATGAGGTTGTCGGTTGAGACCACGGGCTGACGCATGGCCCGGGTAGCGAGTTGGGCATCGGCGGTCAGCGCGGAGTTGATGCCTCCCAGTTGCGACACATCCATTCCGAACTCAGGAAAGACTTGGTGCGTGATCTTGTCACCCATCCATGAGGCGAAGGCCTCGTTCAACCACAGGTCGTCCCACCACTTCATCGTGACCAAATTGCCAAACCACATATGGGCTAACTCATGAGCGTTCACTGCGGCAAGACGCCGGCGATTCCCAAGGGTCGCGGTGTCCGGATCGAGAAGCAAGATACGCTCGGCAAACGTCACCGCTCCTGGATTCTCCATGGCCCCCGGCCAAAACTCGGGTACCGCGATGAGATCGAGCTTCTTGTAGGGATACTTGCTCCCAAAGTACTCCTCAAGAGCTTTCAGTAGCGGAGGCGTCATTCGCACCGCATCTTCGGTAAGGTGGCTCTGGTTCTTCGGCGTGACGACGCGCCCGGGGATCGACATGCCTGGGATATCGACGGTTTCTAGAGGGCCCGTGGCAATGGCAAGAAGGTAGGAAGGCATCGGTGGCGTTCTTTCAAACACCACTCTTTTCCATTCCGGTCCCACGGTTTGCTTCACGATGGGCGTGTTGCTAATCGCCATGTGTTGCTTGGGAACTTCCATCGTCAGCTGGTAGGGGAACTTAAATTCCGGCTCGTCCCAACAGGGAAATGCCTCCCGGGCGTCATCGCTTTCAAACTGGGTGTAGGTGTACCCTTCTCCGTCCACGTCGAGGCGATACCAGCTGTGGGCTTGAGTATCAAAGTCGTCTTCGAAATCAATGCGTAAGTCGTAGTATCCCGGTTCCAAAGTGCGATCGGTTTTGCCGATGACAAGCCCTGTCTTCTCGTAGCTCGGAGTGACCACAACTCCTCCCTCGGGGCCCTTCAAAACAATGGAGGTGAGTTCCATGTTTTCGGCGTGAAAACGAACCTCGTTGGTGGCCTCAACCACGTTGAGACGGATGTTCACATAGCCGGTGTAGTTGGCTTCTCGAGCATCAGCCTGAAGGAAAATCTCTTGATATTCGGGGATGATTTTGTTCCCGAGACGATAAGGATCGTCCTTCGCAAAAGTTGGAAGGGCAAAGCTGAGGCAAAGAGCCAGGGTAAGAAGAAGTCGGACGCGCATGGAATTTCTCCGAGGTTTTAGCTTGGGGGAGAAGGAACAGGAACACAGTATCGGGAGTGCATTCTGAGCACAAGTCAACTTGTGCTCAGCGA
>JABDJR010000073.1 GCA_013003415.1 Candidatus Eiseniibacteriota bacterium
AGGCCGAGGTCATTTGTTGGGCGGCTTCATACTCCAAACCAAGATCTTTGCGGGTTTGTCGAACGCGCTCCATACCCAAAAACGCGGCGTGGCCTTCATTCATGTGACAAACCGTGGGTTCGATCCCCATCGCTTTCAGGGCTCGGAAGCCACCGATTCCCAGAATCATTTCCTGCCGGATACGGGTCTCTTTGTTGCCGCCATACAAGCGACGGGTGATCGGTCGATCCGAGATGTCATTTTCGGGTACGTTGGTGTCGAGAAGGAACAACTCAATCCGGCCAACCGCGAGCTTCCAGATGTAGCACACGATGTTTTTTTCCGGGAACTCGACCTCGACCTTCAACGGTTGACCGTGCTCATCTTTGACCAGGGTCATCGGCAGGTTGTAGAAGTCGCGGTCAAGATAGGCTTCTTGCTGCCAACCATCAGCGTTCAGATACTGGCGAAAATAGCCCTGGTGATAGGCTAGGCCCACGCCCACAAGGGGAACCCCCAGGTCGCTTGCCGACTTGAGATGGTCCCCTGCCAAGACACCCAAACCGCCCGAGTAGAAGGGAACACATTCGTGGATCCCAAACTCTGCGCTGAAGTAGGCAAACTTCGCCGATGTGGATTGCGGATAAGTCCGTTGAAACCAGGTTTCATCGCCGAGGTAATCTTGAAGACGTGTCTCGGCTTCTTTGAGTCGCTTCAGGAAGTTCCGGTCCGAGGCCAGTTTTTCCAAACGACGCTGGTCCATGGAACCCAAAAGCACGACCGGGTTGTGGCGGACCCGTGCCCACAGTTTTGGATCCAAGAACTCGAAAAGTTCAGCCGTGCGGAAGTCCCACGTCCAACGCAGGTTCATGGCAAGGGTACGAAGGCCTTCGAGGTTTTCGGGTAGTCTCGGTTTGATATGCAGTACTTGAGTTTTTGGCATTCCTGATCTCTGGTTAAAGCTTGTTTATTGTCGTCCATTCCGGGGCAAAACTGTCCCTGGAAGTGGCGAACATCCCTCGATGAAGCCCTGCTCCGGCTTCGGCGAAGCTCGGCATTGTACTCAAAATTGAGCCGATATCCTAGGTGGACCGCTCTACCTTGCTCCGGAAAAACGGCTAAGCACCTATGAATCTTAGGCTTACGGAGATTACATATTTCGCCGGTACTGGCCCCCAACCCCAAAAAGGGCCTCGGTAATCTGACCCAAGGAGCACCATTTAGCCGCTTCCATGAGCTGGGCAAAAACGTTCCGGTTTTCGATGGCGGCCACTTGGACCGCCTGAAGCGTCTCCGCCTCACGACCCTCATGGGCCCGGTGCAGATTGTCCAGCATCTCGATCTGGTACTGCTTCTCTTCGGTCGAGGCGCGAATGACCTCACGAGGAAGGATCGTGGGTGACCCTTTTGAGCTAAGGAACGTGTTTACACCAATGATGGGCAACTCCCCGGAATGCTTCAACGTTTCGTAGTAGAGGCTTTCCTCTTGGATCTTACCCCGCTGGTACATGGTTTCCATGGCACCCAGCACTCCCCCACGCTCGGTTAGGCGATCAAATTCCATGAGCACCGCTTCTTCAACCAGATCGGTGAGCTCTTCGATGATGAAGGACCCTTGCAGCGGGTTTTCATTCATGGCCAAACCAAGCTCACGATTGATGATGAGCTGGATGGCCATGGCCCGACGCACCGACTCTTCGGTGGGCGTGGTGATGGCTTCGTCATAAGCGTTGGTGTGAAGTGAATTGCAATTGTCGTAGACCGCATAGAGAGCCTGCAGAGTTGTGCGGATGTCGTTGAAGTCGATTTCCTGGGCGTGCAAAGATCGGCCCGAGGTTTGAATGTGGTACTTCAACATCTGGGCTCGTTTGTCCGCCCCGTACTTCAACTTCAGCGCCTTCGCCCAAATGCGACGAGCCACCCGACCAATCACCGCATACTCAGGATCGATACCGTTAGAAAAGAAGAAGGAAAGGTTTGGCCCAAACTCATTGATATCCATGCCCCGACTGAGATAGTACTCCGCGTAGGTAAAGCCATTGCTCAACGTGAGTGCGAGTTGCGTAATAGGATTGGCTCCGGCTTCGGCAATGTGGTAACCAGAAATGGACACCGAATAAAAATTACGAACTTTGTGGTCAATAAAGTAAGACTGCACATCTCCCATAAGTCGCAGGGCAAACTCGGTCGAGAAGATGCAGGTGTTCTGAGCCTGATCTTCTTTCAGAATGTCGGCCTGAACGGTGCCTCGCACCGCATTCAGCGTCTTGGCCTTAATCTCCTCATAGACAGCTTCCGGAAGCACTTGATCTCCGGTGACTCCCAAAAGCATGAGACCCAAACCGTCGTTGCCTTCGGGGAGATCTCCCTGGTAGGCCGGGCGCTTTAAACCCTGGTCATCCCAGAGTTCTTTAAGCTTGGCTTCAACTTTGGTCTCCAGCTTATTTTCACGGATATAGACTTCGCACTGCTGATCAATGGCTGCGTTTAAGAAGAACGCAAGGAGCATCGGCGCTGGCCCGTTGATCGTCATCGACACGGAGGTCTTGGGGTTGATCAGGTCGAATCCGGAGTAGAGTTTCTTGGCGTCGTCCAGGCAGGCAATGCTGACTCCGCTGTTCCCTACCTTCCCGTAAATGTCGGGACGGATGTGCGGGTCGCGACCGTAGAGCGTGACCGAATCGAAAGCGGTTGAAAGTCGTTTGGCCGGCATATCGATGCTGACATAGTGGAACCGACGGTTGGTGCGTTCGGGGCCACCCTCGCCGGCAAACATACGGGTGGGGTCTTCTCCCTCGCGCTTGAAGGGATACAGTCCCGCGGTGAAAGGAAACTCGCCGGGAACGTTTTCTCGGAGACACCACCTTAAGATTTCGCCCCAGCTTCGATACTGAGGCAAAGCCACCTTGGGAACCTTGATGTGAGACAGACTCTCGTGGTTCGTTTCGATGGCGAGTTCTTTCCCACGCACTTGGAAGCGGTAGGGTGAGTTCGCGTACTTGGCTTTCGTGTCTTCCCAACCTTCAAGCAACTTCCGGTTATGGGGATCGAAGTCCATGTTAAGTCGGTCGATGACTTGATCGAGTTCTTTGCGCGTACTTTCTTGATTCTCGCCAAGTGACTCTTTGGCGACTTGTAAGGCCCAAAGTTTTTCTGCAATCGCAACCTGCTTCTCGACCCAACTGTCGTAGTCGCGACTTGTCTCGGCGATCTCGGAAAGGTAACGCGTACGATTTGGCGGAATGATGTAGATCTTTTCCGAAGCCGCTTGCTCCCTGGAGACCTTGGACTCCCAGCCTTTGTCAAACTTGGCGTTTAGGGTGTCGATGACGGCGCGATAGAGCCGGTTTGTCCCGGGATCGTTGAACTGAGAAGCGATCGTTCCGAATACGGGAAGCTCTTCTTCCTTGGTTTCAAAAAGTCGGTGGTTGCGCTTGTATTGCTTTCGCACATCGCGAAGCGCGTCTTGGGCGCCACGTTTATCAAATTTGTTGAGGGCAATGAGATCGGCGAAATCGAGCATGTCGATCTTCTCAAGCTGGGTGGCCGCTCCATACTCCGGAGTCATGACATAAAGGCTGAAGTCGGAATGGTCGGCGATTTCTGTATCGGACTGACCAATACCCGAGGTTTCCAGAACCACCAGGTCGTAACTCGCCGCTTTGAGAATGTCGACCGCGTCGGCGACATGAGCCGAAAGAGCGAGGTTGGCTTGGCGCGTAGCTAGTGAACGCATAAACACGCGCGGGGTTTGGAGAGCGTTCATACGAATGCGATCACCCAAGAGCGCCCCACCGGTTTTCCGTTTGGTGGGGTCAACCGAAATGATCCCGATGGTTTTGTCGGGAAAATCGACCAGGAATCGTCTTACAAGCTCGTCGACTAAAGAAGATTTACCCGCGCCCCCTGTACCCGTAATGCCCAGAACGGGAGTCTTGGTGCTTGCGGCAACACGACGGATAGCATCCATATCCGCGCTGGGGTTCCCGTTCTCCACGGCGGAAATGAGCCGAGCGATCGATCCCCAGTCCTTGGCTTTCAGGTGACCCACTTCCCCATTTAAGGAAGCCCCCAAGGGAAAGTCGCTCTTCTCGACCAGATCGTTGATCATGCCCTGAAGACCCAGACGCCGACCGTCGTCGGGGGAATAGATGCGAGCGATGCCGTACTGGTGAAGCTCTTCGATTTCCTCCGGCAGAATCACGCCGCCGCCACCGCCGAAGATTCGAATGTGTTCGGCGCCCTTTTCTTTAAGCAGGTCGTACATGTACTTGAAGTATTCGAGATGCCCACCCTGGTAAGAGGTCATGGCAATCGCCTGCACATCTTCTTGGATGGCGCAGTTGACGATTTCCTCAACGCTACGGTCATGCCCAAGGTGAATGACTTCCACACCGGTGGCCTGGATGATGCGACGCATGACATTGATGGCAGCATCGTGACCATCAAATAGCGAGGCTGCGGTCACAATGCGAACTTTATGCTTGGGTTGATACAGGGTCGAGTCCATAGTCCTCTTTCGGCTCAGTGGCCAGTCTGGGCATACCTGTCGTTGAGTGTATCGGACTCCGACCGGGCCAAGCAAACAAGCTTTCCTAGCCTCCTATCTTGTTGTCCAAACGCCGGTTTGACCCCTGGGCCCGAAGGGTCTACCCTCGAGTTCCCGCTTTGAATCTCCCGGCCTCCCCCAACATGTTGTTCACCTCTTGCTTCCGTCCAGTTTGGATCGCTCCATGCTGTCTCGTGTCAGAACGGTCACCTTTTGGGGACTCGAAGTCTTCCCCGTCACCGTAGAAACCGATATTGGTCGAGGCCTTCCCAAGACCTTGATTGTGGGCCTCCCCGACAACACCATTCGCGA
Organism: Candidatus Eiseniibacteriota bacterium; assembly: GCA_013003415.1. Lineage (GTDB taxonomy): Bacteria > Eisenbacteria > RBG-16-71-46 > JABDJR01 > JABDJR01 > JABDJR01. The sequence goes on from JABDJR010000073.1 coordinate 4,841, forward strand.
AAGTCAGGAACGCTTGCTGAGCGCTTTTAAGCACTCGGGTGTCGATCTTCCGGATGGTCGCATCACCATCAACCTTGCTCCAAGTGATTTACGAAAGACAGGGTCCCATTTCGACTTGCCCTTGGCGGTAGGGCTTGCCCTCGCCAGTGGTCGCACCCCCGCTTTTGAGGTGTCGGACACCTTGTTTCTAGGAGAACTTGGTCTCGACGGTCGTCTGCAGCCGGTAGCTGGCGTGTTGCAGGCCGCCACTTGGGCACGAGACCAGAATATTCGACGACTCGTGGTTCCGTTCGAAAACGCCAAGGAAGCGGAGCATAGCGGCTTGGAAATCCTACCCGTATCCGACTTGGATGGCCTCTTCGAGTTGCTATGGCGAGGGGTTGCCCCGGAAATCGAAACTTCCAAGTTGGATATTTCACACCACCAAGTTTCGCCTGTACCCGACCTGAACGAAC
>JABDJR010000074.1 GCA_013003415.1 Candidatus Eiseniibacteriota bacterium
GAACTGCGTTTCTGAACTTCTCCCGAAGACTGGAAGGCTTCCAGGGGCGTGGGTCTCTGGGGTCCGGTCACCAGAACGCCACCTTGGCCGCCACCAAGGGGGAGTTTGCCAGCGTGTCTTTCTTTGGTGTGGATGGGAGGCAGGGGCCGTATCGGTTGGAGGATCGCGCCGGTGCGGATGGCGTCATTGTGGTAGCCGGTTCAGAGAAAGTCTTTTTGGACAATGAACTGCTGCTTCGAGGGGAAGAAGAAGACTATGTCATTGACTACAGCACGGGGGAGATCACGTTTACTTCGCGGCATCTTCTTACCGCGAACTCGCAGATTACGGTGGACTACGAATTCTCCACGGCTCGCTACCGTCGGGGTCTGATGTTCGGCGGGGGCGAAAATATACCCGTGGGTCCTTTGGGGTCGCTTCGGGCGGCTTTCTTTCGCGAGTCCGATGACTCCGATAACCCTTTGGGAGGAGACCTCACCGCCGAAGAACGAGAGCAGCTCGCGGCGTTGGGAGACTCGGCTCTCAGCGTCAGTGGGGGCACGCGCTATGTGGGGCCAGGGTTAGGCGACTATCTCCTTCTTGCAGATCCCGAAACCGGTGGCGACATTTTTGTTTTTGTCGACGGTTCCGGCGACTATCAAGTGTTCTTCGTGGAGGTTGGAGAATCCCGAGGCACCTACGAAGTGGATCCTGATCTGAGTTCAGAAACGCGAACCGTGTACGTGTTTGTTGGAGAAGGTCGAGGCACCCATGTAGTCCGCCGCGACCTCCCGCCACCGCAAGCTCGAACCGTAGCCAATCTCCGATGGGAAAAGATGGGGGAGGCGGGAGAGATCTTCCTTGAAGGGGCGGTCTCCGATGAAGACCGCAATACGCTCAGTGATTTTGACGATGGCGACAACGGGGGCGATGCGTTTTGGCTCGAGGCGCGTGCGGATACGGTGGAGCTTGTTGAGGGAGTTTTTCTTCGCCCCGCGGTCCGCTGGAGACAGGTCGATGAGGATTTTTCCGCCCCGGGTCGCATACGAAATAGCTTCTACGGACGCGATTGGAATCGTGAAGGAAACGAGGAGCTGGAGGCCGAAGATCTGAAGGAGGGATCCTTGGAGGTCGGTTGGCAGGCCTGGAATTGGATCACCGAGGCCGGGCGCTTAGCGGTGGCCGACACTTTCAAAGCGGTTCGCACGCGACAAACGCTTCGCTATCAAGACCATGGCTTGTTGGCCGAGGGAAAGTACCTTCGTGTGGATCAAGATGGAATGGGTCTCCACGATGGAGGTCTGGAACAGATTCGATTGGAGTCTCGATGGTCGCGTGGGGGTTTGGAGCCTCGTGGCAAAGTGTTCTCAGAAACTCGTGAACGTCCCGGGAGACTCGACGGCGAAAGGTTTTGGGAATGGGAAGGTGCTCTGGGCTTCCCGGTGCCGAAAACTAGGCTCCGAGGTGAATTCGGATTGGGGCGCCGGCTCGACGACGAGCGAAGTACGTTGGTCGCGCCTTGGAATCTTCGGCGAGACGCACGGAGAACGTTCTTCTCTTTGAACGGACAGGTTCAAAGCCTTGGTGTGGATATGCGGTATGAGAACCGAGACGTCCACCTTCCCGGAGACGAACGCGAGGATCGAAACGTTGGGAGAATGGATCTTCGTCATCAGGCGCGTCGGGGGGCCTGGTCGGCAAACCTGACCGTTGATGTGGGTTCCTTTGGACTGCGACAAAGAACCAAGGAAATCGTTGCCGATAGCACGGGTTTCTTTGATCAGTTCGGAAACTATGTGGGTGCCGGAGGCGGGTTCGACGTTCAGTTCAGTGACTTTGGTCCGGAAGTGCTGACCTCCCAACTCAACTTGCGAAACCGTTTCCGCTGGTCGCCACGGTCCGAAATGGAAGGCATTCCGACTTGGCTGCGCAAGCTGGCCTTTGAAGGGTTCGTCGACTTGAGTGAGGCTTCCGACTTACCCCTGGGGACCCCGCGCTATTTATTTTCACCGAGGTCGTATCTCAACCGAGATCATACCGTCAACGGACGCTTGCGTTCGCGACAAACCATCGATGCCTTTCCAAATCGGAAGCGCTTGGGGTTGCGGCTCGTGCATGAGTGGACGCGAGGTATCACACGAAACCAAGGTTCCGTAGGAGATGGCCTCCTGGAAATCTCGAACGAGTCGGTTTGGACCGCCACCGTGCGG
>JABDJR010000090.1 GCA_013003415.1 Candidatus Eiseniibacteriota bacterium
CCCTCAAGAAGACCGATGCTGTAGCGACTGGCAAAGATTGGGATTTTGGCATTTGGAATCGGAACGTAGGCGACGCCACCTTGAACAAACTCGGCGATCGCAGGAGGAGCTTGGAGGGTAGCCGTCATGATCAAGGCAACCATAAGTACCCCAAGGATCATTCTTACTGGCTTCTGCATGCTTCCTCCTCCATCTCTCACGGATTTGCCCCAATCTCTTTGTTTTCGGCACTGCGGGCAGCATCATGAATCAAAGCAGGATTCGAGCCAGAATCCGCGTGAATTAGCTCAGAGCCATCCTCGGCCAGATTCTTGTTATCTGGATGGTCGAGAAACACCCTTAAGACGGCGAGATTGAGGGCCGCGTAGAAGTACCATGTGTAACGAAACAGAGAGTGCCCAAAAATGGAGGACGCAAAAAGAAAGCAAAAGCCAATGAAGGTGGCCTGCAAAACGCCCTTCTCAAGGTCCCAGCCCTCTTTGTCCTTCATCATGCGATACGTTCGGCGATTGAGGCCGATGACAGCCACAATAAACCCACCGAAAACGAAAAGCCCGACTAAGCCCATCTCGGCCGGCACTTGCACGTAGAGGCTGTGAGGCTGAAGCCAACTACCACGATACTTGAAGTGGGCACTTCCGAAGGCACCCGGCCCCACGCCCAAGATGGGTCGATCGAGAACCATGCGCATGCCGGCCCCCCAGGTACTCAATCGGAGCTGAGATGACTCGTCCAACTCCGATGAGGTGATCGTTCGGTACCGGTTTTGATAAGACTCCGGCAGAGCAAAGAAAGCCAAGAGAAGTGCAAACGCGCCCACAAAACCAAGCAAAAGTTTCCGCTTGCTCAGAAGCCAATACACAAAGAACGCCGTCATGAGGCCGAGCACGCCAGAGCGAGACCCCGAAAGCCCGAGACCCCAGAGAAAAATACTGCCGCACAAAAGGAGGAGTAACCTAGCCCAAAGAGAGCGAAAGATCCCCATGTAAGCCAGAACAAAGGGGAGCGTTGTCCCGAGGGTAACGGCGAGGGAGTTAGGATCACCCCCGGCACTTGTTTCGCCAACCGCTCGATCAATCCCCTGGGCATGCATGAACCCGCCCGCCATAAAGCTTCGGATAGCGCCGAAACCCACGTAGGCAATAAAGGCGATATAAGTGAAAGTAAACACTTTTAGGCGAGCTCGAGTATTCACCAACTGCACAATCATCAAATAGAAGGCCATGGTTTTCAGGAAGTTGAATAAAACTTCACTGGTTCGCCCCGGCCAATAGGAGGTCGGGATCGTGACCGCCAAAACGAAAACGAATCCCCACAACCACTTGGTCTGTTTGGAGTGGTCGAGATAAATGTGTCCGTCTTTGCGATACATCTCGAAACACATCGCTATCAGCGTCAGCAATCCTAAGATGCGTTCAAGGTGGAGCGTTGACAGCACCGGAAACATCTCTGCGGGGCGGAGGAAGAATAGCGCCGCGTAGAGAACAACCCCAACAAAGGGTCGCAACAACACCACCGATCCAAAGAGAATGCCCCCCAAGGCTCCAAAAATGAAAAGCGGTGGGAAGAAGGCCATGTTAAAGCCGACGAGGGCGCAGAAAAGGGCAAAGGCAATGAACAGAACCGCTGTTTTCGCGCGCCCGATCGCACGGGGTCCGGGGCCCCATCCTTCGGCAATCTTGGAGGGCTGCCGCACGACCTCCGGAGCATCGGAAAAGGGCGAACTGGCACCGGGATCTTCAAAGGGGGTGCTGGGAACGAATCGCTCCCGGGGTTGATCACTCATGCTCGACACCCATGTTGCGTTGAGGACCGCTGAAGTACAAAGCTTCTAGAAGACCTCTCCAAAAACCAAAAAGGAGTCCGCTGTGAATAACCGGAAACACGAGAGCGGTACGAAGCATGTCAGTCAAATCGTGGGTGGTGCGCGAGGCCATCACCAGGGACAGGCCGGCATAAGTGGTTGCGGCAAGCACCGGCCAAAGCACACTGCTTGTGATGAACGTGACCGCAATCAACAAGAGAGTGGCCGCAGTAAGGC
>JABDJR010000132.1 GCA_013003415.1 Candidatus Eiseniibacteriota bacterium
AGTGACGGGTTTCCGTCTGGTACTCCACGTGAGCGGTGGCAATCGTGATGCCACGTGCTTTTTCTTCCGGGGCCTTATCAATCTGATCGAAGGGGATGTAATCGGCGAAACCCTTCTTCGACAATACTTCTGTAATTGCGGCCGTCAACGTCGTCTTACCATGGTCCACGTGACCAATCGTTCCCACATTGACGTGCGGCTTTGTGCGCTCAAATTTTTCCTTACTCACCTTTTTTCCTCCGAGAAGGTTGGGAATTTACCAACTGGGTCTGGAGCCCACGAGCGGATTCGAACCGCTGACCTTTTGCTTACCATGCAAATGCTCTACCGACTGAGCTACGTGGGCCCGATTCATGCAAAGCACGTGGACCAACCACAGTCCTTCCCTATCACCCACTCGACTAGAAACATGCTTTTTAAGCTAAAACCAGCCAGGTATTTGGGTTGAAGGGGTTAACAAAGAGGACTGCGCAGTGTGAATAGATAGGCGAGGGATTCTAGAGGTCTGACTTGGGGCTGTCAACCCCTGGGAACACCTATTTTCCCTGGGCCCAAATCCTTCGAAATGCCGAGTTAATGGAGCGGGAAACGGGATTCGAACCCGCGACCCTCAGCTTGGAAGGCTGATGCTCTAGCCAGCTGAGCTATTCCCGCTCAACTCGGATGTCGGAAGATGGTGGAGGGGGGAGGATTTGAACCTCCGAAGGCTTCGCCGTCAGATTTACAGTCTGATCCCTTTGACCACTCGGGAACCCCTCCAGGGCAAATACTTTGGAGCTGACGAAGGGACTCGAACCCTTAACCCCTTCCTTACAAGGGAAGCGCTCTGCCAATTGAGCTACGTCAGCATGTTGGCTCGACGTACCCCCGGCGCCGGGAGTTCACCCCTGCCCCAATCTGGGCAAGGTGCTTCGCCACCTCGCTTTATCTCCTTTGAACCAGGAGAAGAAAGCCTAATAGGAACGAGAGAAGGTACGGGAATCACCGGGCACTGTCAATTGCGGAATGGTGGAGCGGGCCATGAGATCCCCAAAAAGGCCGGCCAGAGCAGCATTGGGGGCACTAGAACCGATTTACCGCCAAATCTGCTGTCGCCGCAGAGGGTGCGGCCCCGAGAATTATCTCGGAGACCAACTTCCCGGTGATCGGGGCCAGGGAGACCCCCATCATGCCGTGGCCGGCGGCCAAAGCTAGATTCTCGAATCGTGGTACCCGTCCGATGATGGGGAGGCCATCTGGAGTCAGAGGGCGGAGCCCGGCCCAGACCTCTGGCTTGGTCAGTTTTTCCTCCGCAAGCCTGAAACTCGGAATGAATTGAGGGGCTGCGTTTTGAATCGCGCGAACGCGCCGTGGGTTGATAGATGTGTCGATTCCAGCCATTTCCAAAGTCCCGGCAAAGCGAACCCCTTCTGCCAAGGGAGTCACCGCCACTTTGGAGTCCGTAAGAATCAAGGGAAGATTGAGCTTACCTTTCAAATCGGGAGCCATCAGGCTGTAGCCCTTAGCAGCCTGAATAGGAACATTGAGGCCGAGTTGCTTGGTGATGCCGGGAGACCAGGCGCCGCTGGCAAGCACGAACTCCTTCGCGCTTAAACTTGTGTAGTGAGTTTCAATTTCGCGAATGTGTCCGCCCTCAGTTTTGAATTCCTTCACTTCTTGGTGGGTGAAAAAAGTTGTACCGAGGTTTGTCAGTCTCTCTCGAAGCGAGAGGATCAGGGCTGCGGGATTCAAGTGCGCGTCTTTGGGAAGCCAGGTACCACCGCGAATGGTGAGTTCGAGGTTCGGGATCCGCGCCGAAACCTGTTCCGGGGTCAACATCTCTGCCGGAAGATCAATGGCATGAGACATTTCTGTAAGTTCCTGGCACTCCTCCTCACCGGCTTCGGTGCGATAGAGCATGAGCAATCCATTTTGCTCAAACCCAAAACTCGAAACCGCTTCCGCTTCGTGCAGTTCCTCGTAGAGAGCGAGGCTCTTCAAGTGAAGATCGAGAAGAATGGGAACGCACCGTTCGACATTCTTTTGGTTTGAGGCTTTCGCGAACTTCCAAAGCCATTGAATGAGATCAAGATCAGCTCGGGGCTTGATATAAAAAGGGCTGTCCGGATTGAGCATCCACCCGAGACCCTGACGAATCACGCCGGGAGCCGCCATGGGAACAAAGTGACTGGGCACCACAAGCCCCGCGTTCCCACTGGAACTTCCGCTGCCCAAGTCAGCTTTGTCGACGACGGCGACGCTTCTACCTTGCTGCTGCAGGTAGTACGCCGAGCAGAGACCAATCACTCCCCCGCCAACAACAACGACATCGAAATCTTGTTCGCTTCCCCTCATTGGGCAAGCATAACTTATCGAAGCAGAACCATCTTTCGACTTTGGTTCAGCGGCTGCGACTCAATGCGATAGAAGTAGATGCCACGCGGGACCTCGAAACCGTTGGCGTTGCGTCCATCCCAGGTGAGTTCGTAGGCACCCTCTTCAAAGCGATCGTTTGCAAGCTCGCGCACTAGGCGCCCGGAAAGATCGTGCACCGTGATCTTAACTGGAGAGGGTTCGGTAAGACTGAAACCAATCTTGGTTTCGGAGCGGAACGGGTTGGGTGCGTTCTGCAAGAGCCGGTTCGTTAACGGCAATCCGGGAGTATCCAAAGAGCTACAGCTTGGCCACACCACCTCGGGGGTGGCCACTGTTCCAAGCCGCGCACCCGCCAAGGCCGTATCGGCTGCGGTGACCGTACCGTCGAAATCAAAGTCGCTGCACACGTTATTCGTCCCGAGGTTCGCAATATGGAAGTCCATGTCGGTTTGGTCGATTTCCAAGCCACCGCATTCGTAGAAGTTTGCATTGGAACGCAGCTGCCCGGGTTCATTCAGCGCATCAAATGCAATGAACGGAACTTGAGCCAACAAAACAGCATCGGCAAACACATCGATGAGCAAACTCGGGCTCGGATCGTCGGCGAGACAAAGCCCTGCCAAGATAATGAAGTCGACTTCACCATTGATGTCGGTCGTCCCGGTGATTGAGGGGTGGGCTTGGCCGGCTCCCCAGCGAATAAGACCGTCAGCCGCGGCTGGGAACCGAAGTTCGACCAGGGCCCCTTGGACCGGTCCCAAGCAGTTGTTCACAATCGTGATTGTGTTCTCGTAGGTGCCCGCAATGTCGCCAATAATCGCTTCGGGCACATCGGACAACTCGGGCTGAGGAATATTGACGGGGAACACAGGTCGTTCACACCGCTGTGCCGTATCATGCCCGAACCAGGTCAGCACATGGTTCAGACGTGTTGTCACCGGGGCTGGGTCGGTGCACGTTGCCAAGTCTCGGCGAGCGGTTAAGGAAGCTCCGTCGAACACCACCCTGCGATCGGCGGTGGTTGGAAAGACCTTCCCAATGGAGTGATAGTTGATCGCGCCGTTCGCCGGAGACTGGTAAATCCAATCGCCAAACGCCGGAGAACCACCGGTTGGCTGAAGCACGTCGAAGGATCGCCGCGAAGGGCAGCCGTTCCCAGCCAAACTCACTTGGCCCCCGCCCTCGTTCCCAATCAGCGTGCCCCCATCGGGGTCGATGGGCATGCAAGCCACGTCGTCTTCAACGGTTCCTGCGGGACACCCCGCATCGCGCACCGTGTTACAGAGATAACTCACGCCAAGGGTGTTCTGTACAAAGGAAGTTACCGTAGGGTCTGCTTCGCCAAAAACCGAGCTCGCAAGATTGTCACCCGACATATATAGGTATCTGTTGTCGCTGGTGTTGCAGGAACCGGTGTCGAGGGTTAACCAAGGCGAAAGAACATCCACATCTTCATTAGTTAGATTGAACTGACCTTCGTTTCCGGTTTCCCACAGAATCGCTTCGTAGCCAATCAGTTGAAGATAGGTCGCCCCGTACTCGGTGTTGTTGGGCCGCCCGAGAGAAGCCTGGCCGCTCGCTGGCGCACGTACATCCCACCGATCCCAAGCGTTGCCTTCAAAGTTGGTGCCGCTTCCCGTGATCGCAGCGGTTAGACCCGCCTCCACAATTTCTTGTTCAGGATCTCCATCGGCGTGATCTACATACAAAATGCAGTTCCAGGTGGAATCGGCCGCTGCCGAAGGCAGCACTTCCATTTCTAGATAGTTGCCGCCCGTGGTGTCTGGGAAAACAGACCAGACTCCGGTGGTGGGAACTCCAAAGGAATCGACATAGCGCGCCTTGTAGAACAAATTGACGCGAGCACCCGGGGTGAAAAGCCCCCCCGCACCTTCGGGAAAAATGTCATTGGCAAGACGGCTTTGACCAAAGTCGGGATTGAGATCAAGAGGGTCGAGATCGGTGTCGCTCCCAATAAAATTCGGATCATCTTCGTGATAGGCACTCATCCACGCGCCCGGATCGATGAGGTTCCCTCCTACCTCCGCGGTATCAAGACGCGCGGAGTACCACTGCAACCCTAACCAACTATTCTCTGCGGTATGACTTGTTTGCCAACTGTCAAAGTTGGGCTGGGGCGCCCCAGGACCGGGGACGGCCGCAAACTGCATGAAGACCTCGATGGATCCGAGTCCACCGCCGACTCGGACCACTAAAGTATCGCCCAAACTGGTCCCAGGTTGCGGGTTAACCGAGCCCTGCACGTCGTTGCTGTCCACTCGCCCCGGGGCATCGATCTGCAACCCTCCGTTTTCGGGAAAACTGTCAAAGGGCAGGTCGGTATCCCTGGCCGTAAGTAGAGGTGCGCCTGGACTACCGAACACACCGAACTTCACGTTGTCGTACCACGGAGTCGCTCCCGTGATGCCTGTGCAATTGGCAAAGAATCCGCAGAAATTAATGACACCGATTCCTATTCGCACTTGTTCCGCATCGGGCGAGATCACGCCGGTGAAATCGAAAGTCGACGTCAGACAATCCGGAGTCGTACTTAAGGAAAAAAGAAATCCCGAGCTCTTGAAATCGCTCGTCACAACTTTTCCGGTAGCCGGACAAACCTCCGGATACCATTGCGCTTCAAATTGAGCGAACACGTAGTTCAAAAGAGGTAAATCGGCGTAGGCATCGATCTTAATAACTTTGCCCGGGGAACCGTTGAGGCCGGCCGCCTTCAAGTCTATCCAGGGCGAAATGGCATAGTTGTCCTGGAAAGGGCCGTGACCCCCAAGAGTTAAATCTTCGAAAACCATGACCGAGTCACTGAGCGGGCAAACACAGTTGGACATTACCGGGGGCAAATCAGCCAGGCTCACAATATTGGACCAGTCCCCACCCGCTCCGGGGGCTGGGGCAGACAAGGACCAACCTTGATTCCCCGATTCGAAGTCGGACAGATCATTGAAGGCACCGGTGAGCCGCACATCATCTACGGCAAAGGCGCCGCACGTGGTGGCGTAGATACCATCTTCATCGGAGTAGGCGCCATCGGAAGTCACGCGAAAAACAATTTTGATCATGCCGCCCGTGTTGTAAGGCAAGCGACCGTTCGACTGGGACAGGAGTCCGCCGCCGAGACCAGAACTCATTCCCGTGAAGGTATCCACGTTGACAAAGTCTCCGTTACCGCTTGTGTCAACTTCGCAATAGACATAGTCGAATGCGGGCTCGACCTCGACGACATAGTCAAAGAACAGCGTAATCGTACCGCCGTTGTAAGGACCGTAAGTTTTCTCAATGGCAAGATCCCAACTGTTGCCATAGCCCTGCCCGGTCACATAGCACAAGGCATCGGCTTCCAATGGAAGAACCCCGGCATAAAGGGACGCGGTACCGTCGAGACCACCCGTTGCCCCCACACAAACATCGGATGGAAAGTCAGCCTCAACCAGGCGCCGAAAATGGGGATTATCGTGAAGCTTAGATCGATCAAACCCCACCCAGCCCTCCATGTAGGCGTGCAGGCTTGGATCTTTGAACGGGTCGACATAGGGCGCGTTGTGATCAAAGTGCGATCCTACCCCGCTGTCGAAAGTCCAGCAGGAGTCTTGAATCGCTTCCCAGCGCGAGGAGTCCGCGGCCCAAACCGTGCCTCCGAAGTAGGTCGTATCGATGGCGGCGCTGGAAAGAAGCCCGCTCACCGAAGGGGTCGTGCCAAAATGTCGCGAAACGGCAGTATCGGAGATCTTAAAAAGCGGGGCCATCTCTTTAGCGACGGAAGAGCTCGACCCGATCGCCGGTAAAGAAAACAGCAAGGATGTAATTAGTAAGGCAAAGGTCTGACGACGCATCAGCGACCTCCTCGTAACGCAAGTTCGTATATTCAATAGGAGGGAGGACAAGCACGGCTTAGAGTTAATATAGCGAACAATTCGTATTCTACCATGGTTCTAAGCGGTAAAGTTTCGATTTCGCAACGATTTACGAGCGTGACTCGCACTCTTAAACGGCTCGGCTTGCGGCTCTTTGATAGGACGGAAAGACGACAGTTCGTCCCTTAAAAACTTTCAGCAACCGCAAGAAAGACTGGCCGACTTGCGTTTGAGTGGTTGAGGAAGTGTTGCTTTACTTGCGTTTGAGTCGCGGACCGTCGGCACGATCTTCAACAACCCAACCTGCGGCAGCCAGAGCGTCGCGTGCTTCATCGGCTTTGGCCCAGTCTTTCGAGGCACGCGCATCGTTTCTTTGCTTTAAGAGAGCTTGGATCTCTTCCGGGATGTCTTCCCCTTCGTCCTCAAGAGGCAACCAGAACAAACCCAACACCTGCCCAAGTTCAAACAAACTGTCGACAGCGCTTTGTACGGCCGGGCTTTTCGAGCCTGGAGTTTCATCGAGGGCGCGATTGATGGTGCGTGAAAGATCGAACAAAGAACCGAGGGCGCGCGCGGTGTTGAAGTCGTCGCTCATGGCCTCGATGAACGCCTCGCGGTGCTTGGCACCTTCGGCCTGGATTTCTTCTTCGCGAGGATGCTCGCCAGCCAAGGTTCGCTTTGCCGCCTCCAACAACGTATTTCGAAGTTTGCCGTAGGCTTTCTCTGCCTCGCGGAGACGCTCTTCAATGAACTCGATCGGTGAGCGGTAGTGCGTGCTTTGCAGATAGAAACGAATCGCCTCGGGCTCAAAGTCTTCTACAACCTCGCTGATGGGGCGAAACTTGAAGGTCGACTTCGACATCTTTTCGCCGCCCAAAGTGACCCAGCCGTTGTGAACCCAGTAATTTGAAAAGCACTTGCCACTTGCGCCTTCACTTTGCGCGATTTCGTTTTCATGATGGGGAAAGATGAGATCTTCTCCCCCGCCGTGAATGTCGAGGGTTTCACCCAGGTACTTCATGCTCATGGCTGAGCATTCAATATGCCAACCGGGCCGCCCCGAACCCCACGGAGTTTCCCAGGCGGGCTCCCCTGGTTTAGCCGACTTCCACAGGGCAAAATCGAGCGGGTCTTCTTTAGCTTCATCGACTTGCACACGCGAGCCCGACTGCAGGTCATCGATGTTTTTCTTGGATAGTTTGCCGTAGCCGTTGAAGGAGCGAACACGATAAAAAACATCGCCGTTGGGAGCCGCGTAGGCCTTCCCTTTGTCGATCAGCTTTTGGATAATGTCGATGATCTCTTGGATGTGTTCGGTAACGCGCGGGTAGTGGCTCGCGGACTTGATGTTGAGCATGTCCGCGTACTTCAAGAACAGAACTTCGTTGCGCCGGGCAACCACCGTAAAGTCGACACCTTCGTCGTTGGCAATGGCGATGATCTTGTCATCGACATCGGTGAAGTTGTAGACGAAGGTCACCTCATCCCCTTGCCACTCAAAAAACCGACGAATGCTGTCCCCGACGATAGAGGACCTCATGTGTCCCACGTGGGGGACATTCTGAACGGTGACGCCACACACATACATGCCAACGTGACCGGCGCGAACCGGTTCGAAGGGGACTTTTTCACCTTTGAGTGTGTCGTAAATGCGGATGCTCACCGTAGTTTCCTCTTGGCCTAGCCGATTTCCCGGCCGGATGACATAGAATGGGGCTTGAAAGACAATTGGCGGAAGAGTTTACCAGTCTCGAAGATCAAATACGAGAACTCTCAACCCGTTTTCTAACAACGATTTAACCAATTTTCTAACCCTTGAGCACCACAAATCCTGGATTTGGCGTCTTCGACCCCCTGGCTTCGCGTGCTAAGGTCACCTGGCGCGGGTGCCTTTTTTCCAAAGAGACATCAATGATCCTAAAACAGTACTACTTAGGGTGTTTAGCCCACGCTTCCTACCTGATTGCCGACCCCACCACCAAGGTGGCGGCTCTCGTCGACCCTCAAAGGGATATCGACCACTACCTTGAGGAAGCAGCAGCCCTCGACCTTTCTATCCAGCACGTTTTTCTGACTCACTTCCACGCCGACTTCTTGGCCGGCCACATCGAAGTGCAAAAGAAGACCGGAGCCAAGATTTACCTCGGACGGGCCGCCAACGCGGAGTACACCTTCCATGGGCTCAAAGATGGGGATGTCATTTCCCTTGGCGAGGTGGAACTACGCATTCTGGAAACCCCGGGGCACACTCCGGAAGGTATTTGTTTGCTCGTAGCCGAAAACGCGGAAGCCAAGCCTTCAGCCATTCTCACCGGAGACACGCTTTTTATTGGAGACGTGGGTCGCCCCGATCTCTTGGCCTCGGTTGGCGTTACAGCCGAAGATCTCGCGGGCATGCTCTACGATTCTATTCACCAAAAAATTCTGCCCTTACCCGACAGTGTCGTGATCTACCCTGCTCATGGCGCAGGCTCGTCCTGCGGGAAGAACATCAGCTCGGAAACGTTTGCCCGACTGGGAGACCAACGCGAAGTGAACCCCATGCTTCAGCCCATGAGCAAAGATGCCTTTGTTGAAAAGCTCACTGCAAACATGGCACCGGCACCGCCCTACTTTTCTTACGACGCTCAACTCAACAAGCAGAATCGACCGACTCTCGACGAAAACCTCGAGAAGACGCTCAAGCCCCTCTCCCTCGAAGACACCATGCGCCTCGGCAACACCGGTGCGGTGCTTCTCGACGTTCACACCGCCGATGAATATGCGAAGAACCACATGTTCGGCACCGTTAACATCGGCCTCCAAGGTTCCTTTGCCACTTGGGTAGGAACCATGCTCGATCCCAAAACCCCCATCGTGATCATCGCCGATCCTGGCCGCGAACAAGAAGCGGCTACGCGTCTCGGTCGAATCGGATTTGATTCGATCGCCGGATATCTCGATGGAGGCATGAACGCCCTCAAAGAACGAGACGATCTCGTTCGAAGTTATCAGCGGTCCACGCCCGAGAGCCTTGCCCAGGCCCTCGACTCGGACCAACCGCCCTTGGTTATCGACGTCCGCACCCTTGCCGAATGGAATGACACCCATATCGAAGGCAGCTTGCACATCCCGTTGCCGGAACTCGAAGCACGCATGCGCGAAATCCCAAAAGATCGGGATCTGATTGCGCTTTGCCGCTCCGGGTACCGATCATCGATTGCGTCAAGCATGCTCGAACGTCATGGGTTCACCTCGGTCACGGATGCGGAAGGGGGAATTCTGGCCTGGACTGCCTACCATGTAGGAGCTGGTCCGCAATAAAGCGGGACGTTCATGAGCGTTGCAGAAGAGAGCATTCGAAGCACACGTAAGCCTCGCAACTTAAGAAGAACGGTTGCGGTGGGTGACCTTCACGGGCATTTGGATGGGCTAAAAACCATCCTCAACGAAGCCAAATTGATCGACGGAGACTCCTGGCGTGGAGGGCGATCGATTCTGGTTCAACTCGGTGATGTGGTTGACCGGGGTCCCCAGTCCGTTCCCACCTACGACTACCTTGCCGACCTCCAAGTTCGGGCCAGCAAAGGTAAAGGCGAAGTGGTTCGTCTTTTGGGAAACCATGAAGTCATGCTGCTTGAAGGCGACTTTCAGTTTGCCGACTTCCCCAACCCGGAAAAAATGGCGGACCGGATTCGAGAAGATGTTTTGGCCGGACGCGTGCTTGCCGCTCACGCCTACGGTGGTTGGTTATTCACCCACGCCGGCGCCGGCTTTTCGCTTTTGCAGCGCTTGCGCAACGAAATGCGCAGTTCGGAAGAACGCACGAAGCGCTTCACCCTGAAACGCCTCGCCGCCCATCTCAATCAGAAACTTCATGTCGCGGTTAGAAACGGAGACTATTCCGACCCCATCTTCGCGGTTGGCGAGGCTCGCGGCGGCGAGAGTGCCACCGGAGGTATCTTTTGGGCCGACTACGACGAGGAATTACACGCGCCATCCAGAGCGCCACGATTTCACCAAGTTTTTGGACACACCCCCGAAGGCTACAAGGGGGCAAAGTTTCGTCGCGCTACGGACGGCCGTCGTATCAACATCGACATTGGTATCAATGACGATTTGGGCGGCAACATGGGTTACTTGGAGATCCGAAATCGGGAGGCGATTGCTCACTACATCAACAAAGATGGCGTGGTTGTGGAAAGCCTTGGCGTTGCCGAGCGTCTACCAAAACCGGTGGCAAGTCCGGATCCCGATCGGTCAGCGGCTTAGATTCCTAGCCAGAACAAACTAACCACCGCCGCCCCGCCCACTTGAAGCAGCGCGTTGTCCCAACCGTGGGGAGCACTGGCCTCGATGAGGGTACAAACGAAACCCGCTAGCGCCACTCGCCCCAAATCGGTGGCGGGCACCCACAATCCGCTTACCAAACGAATCCCTAGCACAATGGCTAGGCAGCACATGATGAAAACGGCCAGCGAACCTTCCAAAGTCCGTGTGGTAGGAACGCCTCGGCGAGCAGGAACGCGATAGTGGTGCTTTCCAAAACGCACACCAACCGGTTCTCCCACCGCATCGCCCAAGCCGGTCACCAAGAACCCGACAATACTCCAAATTCCGAAAAGAAGATTGGCCACCAGCCCGCCAAATAGGGTGGCAAAAAACGGAACCAAGACAT
>JABDJR010000136.1 GCA_013003415.1 Candidatus Eiseniibacteriota bacterium
GCCACAGGGTGTCCCAATCGCTTTTGGAGGCTTGGAGATCCTGAACGCATGCATCCTACCGAATCAGAATGAGTGACCTAGCGACCCGGTTATTCTGAGGGCCTCAACCTTGTGTGGCAAGGCTCAATGGGGAAATTCGGTATGTGTGCTAGCTTGGATGCAAAAAAGAGCAGGCTCCTGAGAGCCTGCTCCAAGGTCTTGCTAGGCGGCTTTTCGAGGGGGTGCCGTGGCCGAGCCTCCGGGTTTCGATTGTTGTAGGAAGGCTCCTGAATTGGTTGCCTTCATGGCTGCCACTTCCGGTGCCACAATACCTTTACTCACCAATTCGCGAAGGCACTGATCCATGCTTTGCATCCCCTGCTGGCTTCCAGTTTGAAGAATGGACATCATTTGGGCAGTCTTATCTTCCCGGATAAGATTCCGAATAGCTTGTGTGGCCAAGAGAATCTCCTGAGCGCAGGCCCGGCCCTTGCCATCTTTTGTCCTTAACAAAGCCTGGCTAATGATTCCCATGATGGATTCGGAGAACATGCTCCGAATTTGAGCCTGCTGCCCTGCCGGAAAAACATCGATGATGCGATCAATAGTCTTGGAAGCGCTGTTGGTATGAAGCGTTCCAAAAACCACGTGACCGGTTTCTGCTGCAGAAATGGCCAGCTGTGTCGTTTCAAGATCTCGCAGCTCGCCCACAAGGATGACATCGGGATCTTCGCGCAAAGCACTACGAAGGGCATTAGAGAAAGAGTGGGTATGACGGCCAACCTCACGCTGGTTCACTAAGCTCGTCTTCGAGGTATGAACAAACTCAATAGGATCCTCTACCGTAATGATGTGGGCTCGTTTGTGCTCGTTAATGTAGTTCACCATCGCGGCCAAGGTGGTTGACTTTCCACTACCTGTGGGACCGGTCACTAGAATCATGCCGCGTTCTTTCATAGCCATCTCGGCCAGAATCTTCGGCATTTTCATTTCGTCCAGGGTTGGAATGGCAGTCGGAATCGTTCGCAACACCGCGCCCGGTCCACGATTCTGAGTAAACACGTTGACCCTAAACCGACCCAACTCCTTAAGTTGAATCGCGAAGTCAATCTCTAGGTTCTTTTGAAATTCTTCCTTTTGATCCGCACTCATGATCTGAAGCAGGCCTGCTCGCAGACCCTCTGCCGTAAACGGAGGCACATCAATCTTGACCATGTCGCCATGAAGACGAATCATGGGAGGCATTCCCGCACTTAAGTGAAGATCGGATGCATCGCGTTTGAGTGCGAAGGAAAGAAGTTTCTGAATGTCTACGCTCATGCCCCAAAGTTCCTCTATTTTGCGGAGACCAAGGCGAAAGGGATACGTTTCCCTGGCCCAGGTAACTCGTCGTTGCCACCTTTTAGGTATCGGTATGCAAAATAAGCGCTTGAGGAGCATTCGTGAGGCAATTTGCGAAGAGGCCGTGCAGAATGCACGACCCCCAAAAAAGCGGCTTAGATTAGGGCTGGAGCGGCCTTTACTGGCGCGTAGAGGCTAGAGATCTAACTGCTCGAGCAGGCTTCGGATCGCCTTAGAGCGCTGCATGATGTAGAAGTGGAGCGAAGGAACATTGTGATTGAGCAAGTCTTCTGCCTGCTTCCTTGCCCAGTTCACGCCAATCTCCATGACATGCTTGGGATCAGCTGCGGCAACCTCGTCCGTGAGCTCAGAAGGAATCTCAAGAAAGAAATTCCGTGGCAAGGAGGCCACTTGCGCTTTTGAGGTCAGGATCTTGAGGCCCGGAATAATGGGGATCGTGATACCCGCTTCTCGGCAGCGGGCGACATATTCGTGGTAGTAGCTGTTATCGAAGAACATCTGAGTCACGATGTAATCGGCTCCCGCTTCAACTTTTCTCAGAGCCACCCGGATCTCTTCTTCGATGTTGGGGCATTCAAAGTGCTTTTCCGGATAGCCCCCTACCCCAACACAGAAATCAGACGCTTCGGCGTCGGCTAGATCTTCACTCAGATAGCGAGCCGCGTTCATATCACGGATTTGACTGACGAGATCCGACGCATAGCGGTTGGCACTACGACCATCCCGCAAGGGCTTCTCGTATCCGCTGTCGTCCCCCTGAACCGCTAGAACATTGTCGATGCCCAGGTAGTTCAACTCGATCAGAAAGTCTTCGGTTTCTTCCCGCGTAAACCCTCGACAGAGCACATGAGGCACGGCGTCGATGTTGTATTTATTTTGGAGAAGGGCGCAAACTCCCAGAGTTCCGGGCCGTTTTCGGGTCACCCGGCGACGAATGCCTTCCCCACTCTCCTCGTAGACAACCTGAGCTGCATGGGAGGTGATATCGATAAAGGGAGGCTCATACGGCAAAAGAGCTTCGACCACGTCGAGTAGCCTTTGCACCTTACCGCCGCGCACGGGAGGGATAATTTCGTAGCTAATTAAAGGCCTCTTGGCCCGATCTAAATGCTCAGTAACTTTCAAGGCTTCCTCAGTCTAGGTTGCAATTAAAAACGTATGCTATCTTCAAGCAATGAGCGACACAATCTTTACCAAGATTATCAAAGGCGAAATCCCATGTCATAAGGTTTACGAAAATGACTTGGTCTTCGCATTCCTTGATATCAGCCCGCTAAGCCGGGGCCATGTTCTCGTGATTCCAAAAGAACCCGCGGCCACCTTAGATCAGTTGTCGGCAGAATCGGCCGGAGCCTTGGGCGAGGCTCTCCCCGCTCTTTGCCGAGCCGTCATGAAAGCTACCGGCGCCACCGCCTACAACATTCTTCAAAACAACGGGGCCGAGGCGCATCAAGCCGTGTTTCACGTGCACTTTCACATCATCCCAAAGGTTGAAACTGGCGAGGGTCTAGGCATTGTGTGGAACACAAAAAGTCTTGAGTCCGGAGAAACTCTGGCGGCGTCGATTCGTGAGCACCTTTAGGCAAGCCATCGGCCGTTCACGGAATCGAGCACCCCTGACCAAACTCAATTTGCCACGATGTTGATCAATTTCCCGGGTACGTAAATCACCTTGCGCACGGTTTTGCCTTCCGTGTGCCGCTGAACACCTGCGTCCTCTAAGGCAAGGGCTTCAATGGCATCTTTGGCAGCATCGGCCGGCACGCGAATTGATCCGCGTTTCTTTCCCATAACCTGCACCACGATATCAATCTCGTCCTCGACGAGGAGACCGGGGTCGAAAGCCGGCCAGGTTACGTAGGCCAGCGATTCCTGGTGCCCCATACGACGCCACAGTTCTTCTGCAATATGGGGAGCCATGGGCGAAGTCATTAAGCAAATGGCTTCAGCCACGTCTCTAGGCACGCGTTCCAAACCAACCAGCGCGTTATTCAGCTCGATCAGTCGAGCGATCGCCGTATTGAACCGCATATCCTGCATGTCATCGGTGACCGCCGCGATGGTCTTGTGCAATTGCACCTTGAGTTCGCCCGTAGACGGTGCGTCATCAACCAAGAGAGCGTTGGTATCCTCATCTACCAAGTTTCTCCAAAGGCGCTGCAGGAATCGGTGCACGCCCACGATCGCTTTGGTCGACCACGGCTTGGACTGCTCGATGGGACCCAAGTACATCTCGTACAGACGCAGCGTATCGCACCCGTAGTGCTCGATGATTTCATCGGGACTTACCGAATTCTTGAGTGACTTCCCCATCTTGCCGAGGCTGCGAGAGACCACCTTGCCTTCGTAAGTAAACTTTCCGTTGGGCTCTTCCTCAATCTTGTTCGCGTCCAGATACACCCCTCGTTCATCCTGATACGCATAGGCTTGGATGTATCCCTGGTTGACCAAGCGTTGAAAGGGTTCCCGGGTGGACACTTCCCCCAAGTCGAAAAGCACTTTGTGCCAAAACCGTGCGTACAATAAGTGCAGGACCGCGTGCTCAACCCCACCCACGTACAGATCGATCCCCGTTGGGGCCATCCAGTACTCTTCTGCTTCCTTGCTAACCATGCGACTGCTGTTCTTGGGATCGATGTATCGCAGGTAGTACCAGCAGGAACCGGCCCACTGAGGCATAGTGTTCAATTCCCGTTCGTAGGTCACGCCATCGATGGTGACCTGCTTCCACTCTTCGGGAGCTTTGGACAGGGCCGTTTGAGGCGGCGCCTCCGGATCGTCGGAGGGTCGCGGCCGAAAGTCATCGAGAGGAGGCAGGGTGACGGGCAGATCCTCGTCATCCACTGCTCGGATCACACCATTTGGCCCATGGAGAACCGGGAAAGGCTCTCCCCAGTAGCGCTGGCGGCTAAACAACCAATCACGGAGTTTGTATTGTGTTTCGCTGGAGCCCAAACTCTTTGCTTCCAACCATGCGGTAATCTTCTTCTTGGCCTCGGGAGTCTCCAGGCCATTTAAGGAGATTTCGCCGTTGTCGGAATGCACCCCTTCCCCGGTTCCCGAGAAGGCTTCGTTGC
>JABDJR010000141.1 GCA_013003415.1 Candidatus Eiseniibacteriota bacterium
ATCCAAGCAAGCACGGCTCAAGAGGCGAACTTTGCCGGGGGCAATGAATCCTTCGAAGAGCTTCCGGGCTTTCCTATTTTTATTGGCACCTTGTCAGACGACGAGCTCAGTCTGGCGGATATTGATGACGACGGTTTCTTGGAAATCCTAGTCTTCGGTCCCAACAACTTGTTTTTTGCCATCAACTACAACGGTGTTGTCGATCTTGAGCTTCCCCGGACCATCCCCGGCGAGAATCGTTTCACGGCTCCCTTCCTTTCGCCCTTGGCGCTCGACGTTGACGGAACTCCCCGTTTCGAAGTGGTTCTCCCCATGGCCGACGGCCAGGTTCGGGCCCATGATGCGAGCGGATTCCAGGTTCAGGACTTTGCCTACTTAGGAAGTGGCAATCAGGGGACCTATCCCATCCTTAGCGATCTCGATGGCGATGGCATGCTAGAGATGGCGATTGTTGAAGACATTGTTACGGAGATTCCTGAGGATCGGGTACTCGATCGCGGCGATGAAGACCCGGATGTGGTGAGGTCGGCTCGACTTCTTGTTCGTGAAGTGGGAACGGGCACCGGTCTCGGTCCCTGGCCAACCTATCGCGGCGATCCGGGTCGCAGCGGTTTTGCTCCCATGCCCGGTGGGGGAGGCAGTTCGGTTCCTGAAATTGCGAGCACTAAAGAACTGTTTGTGATGCCAAACCCCGCGCGCGACGGTCGAGCACAAATTCATTACGTGCCCAGCTCCGATGTGGAAAAGGTTGCCATCTCCATTCACGATGTGGCGGGGCAGCTTGTCCGAACTCTTGATGGCTCGGTTTATCACGGGGTCGACAATTTAGTAGTTTGGGATCTCACCAATAATGAGGGGTCCCAGGTGGCTCCCGGCCTATTTGTGGCTCGAATTGATATCACGGGGACGGAAAAATCTGTCACCGAATTCCTTACCTTCGCTGTGCTACGCTAGAAGTGCAGGAGGATCTGATGAAGAAAACATTGAAGGCTCTGTTACTCGGTTGTGTTGCGTTTGCTCTGGTCGGTCCAAGTACCGCAGAGGCCGCAGACCCCGGCCGCACCGTGCTCACCTTTCTCAAGATTGGGGTGGGTGCGCGAGCCGCTATGATGGGAGACGCCTACGTAGCTGTGGCCGATGACGCCACCGCAAGCTATTGGAACCCGGCCGGCCTTCTTAAGATCGAATCCAACGATGTGGTTGGAATGCACAACGAGTGGATCCAAGATCTCCGTCACGAGTACGCAGCGGTGGGTGTCCACCGTGGTCGCCACGGATTCGGGGCTTCCTTCGTTGGTCTGTACTCCGACGACATTCAGGCTCGCGACGACACGGGTCAGGAAGCCGGTATCTTCGGCTACTCCGACATAGCCGTTTCCGGGTCCTACGCTTTCGAGCTTACGGAAGACTTGGGTGTGGGCGGGACCATTCGCTACATGCGTCAGTCCATTGACGATGAAAACCTTTCCGGTGTGGCTTTCGACTTCGGCGGCACCTGGCAGACCCCGGTAGAGGGGGTTGAGGCCGGTGCCAGCATGCGTCACCTGGGCGGCTCCATGTCCTACGACTTCACCGACGCCGGTTCCTTCGATTTACCTACCACCCTTCAATTCGGTTTGGCTTATCGCAAGATCGGATTTGGTGGCGGGGGAGGCCTCTTGTTGGCCGGAGACATTTTGGTGGCGAGTGGCGATGATGCGTCCTTCCGCTTTGGTGGCGAGTACAAGATTCGGGAACAATTCTCGGTTGGCGCTGGTTACAAAGCTGGACTCGACAACGAAGACATCAGCTTCGGTTTAGGTTATGAGAAAGGCGTCCGTTTGAACTACGCCTTCACTCCCATCTCCAACGACCTCGGCGATAGCCATCGCTTCGCTCTTGGGTACGCTTGGTAATCCGCTTCGCCTAAGAAGGTTCTAACCCTTGCTCAAATGGATTTTCTTGGCGGGCTTGATGCCCGCCATTTTTTCGCTCTCCAGCACCCCGGCCCTGGCCCAAGATCATTGGACACCGGGTGAAGTTCTGGTGTGGTTTGAGGCCGAGGTTCGCCAGGCGAAAGCCGGTGCCACGGCCGGTGAGCAGGCCTTTGCTCTGGAAGAACTTTCCCGCCGCGCCGGGGTTCGCTTCACCTCCGAGACCGCAATCAACGGAACCGGTGCGAGCGTTCTTCAGTTCTCCTCGCAGCGCGATGTAGCCGACGTCATGGCTCGGCTTGAATCCGATCCCTCGGTAATCCGTGTCACACCCAATCACCTCATTCGTTTGTCGAAAGCCACCACCTTAGAGATTCCGCCGGACGAGCGGGAAAAGCTGTTTTCTCCAAGGTCCGATGTGGCTCAAGTTGATGCGCCCAATGACTCCCTGATCGGGAGCCAGCCAGAACTCCGCGAACGCAACGTTTTTCAAGCATGGGAGACGACGCGGGGTGAAGGCGTGGTGCTTGCCATCATCGATACCGGAATCGAACTCACTCATCCTGATCTTCGGGACCGCCTCACCGTGAACGAGGCCGAAGCCAACGGCCAAGAAGGTATAGACGACGATGAGAACGGTTACATCGACGATATTCACGGTTACGACTTCACCGATGCACCGTCGCTTCCCGGTATCGGCGACTACTTGGATAGAGACGGAGATCCCACCGACGATGAGGGGCACGGAACCGCGGTAGCCGGAGTGGCGGTTGCCACTCACAACAACCAAGTTGGCATTGCGGGGGTGGCTCCCGAAGCCAAGATTCTTTCCCTGCGGGCGGGACTGCGCACGCGTCTGCCTTTTTTGCCCGCCGTCCTTCAAGAAGATGACGCTGCGGCCGCCATCGTGTACGCCGCAGATCAGGGCGCCCATATCATCAACCTATCGTGGGGTGATGTGGTGGATGCGGCGGTTGTTCGGGAGGCAGTTCGCTATGCCAACGAGCGCGGCTGCCTCGTCATTGCAAGTTCGGGGAACGAGAACAACACCAATGCATTCTTTCCTGCCGCCGTTCCCGGAGTTTTGAGCGTGGGGGCCACCAATGGCTCCGACCGGGCGTTCTTTTCTTCATACGGCCCGGATTTGGCCGTGGCTGCACCCGGGTTTGCATTGATGACCACGGATTTGGACGGCACCTACGCCCGCTACAGCGGCACTTCTTTTAGCGCGCCCTTTACGGCGGGTGTGGCGGCGCTTATCTGGTCGATCCACCCGGAGTGGACGGCAGAACAAGTCGGGTGGCAACTCAAACTCTCGGCCAATCAAGACAGCTGGAGCGAAACTCTTGGGTGGGGGATCGTCGACGCGCTTGAAGCGGTTGCGGACGTGAATCCTCCGCCGGTGGTGGCTATCGACCGCGTAGCACCCGTGTCTCAGGGCTTTTGGCAAGTTGAGGGGAGTGTGGCGGGCACGTCACTTGATCAATGGACGTTGGAGACACCGGGAGAGGAAGAAAACGCGGAGCCTTTCTTCACCTCGAGCCTACAGCGGGTGCACGAGTTTCTTGGAAGCTGGATCCCACCCCTGGAAACCAAAAGCGAGGTTGTGCTTCGTCTTTCCGGTGAGTTCCGAGGATATCCGGAACTATTTGTGCAGACGCGCCTCTATCTGTCATCGCCGGAAACTCCAGCCGATCTGAACCTGGAACCGGTTGTGGTGAGTCGTCCTCAGCAAACCCCGGCCTACGGTTTGTTGGCCACCTGGTCTACAGAAAACCTGCAGCAGGGACGGGTGCTCTTGCCCGATCAAACTTTTGGCGAGGCCTTCGCGGAGGAAGTGATTTTCGGGCGCAGTCACTCCATTCTGGTGCCGGGCCCCATCGATCCCGGAGAACAAAACGTTGAAATCTATTCTCGGATTCCCCACGTGGGGGACATTCAGTTAGTAGCGACGACTCAGGTTGTCATGCCCGAAAATGAAGTTGGAATCCCGGTTCAGTGGATGACGAGCCCGGCGGGAACACCCCTTTCCAAGTCGGTTGACATTGACAAAGACGGATTGCCGGAAGTTCTGGTTGAGGGACCGCTGGACAGCTCATTCTACGGGAAGGTTCAGTGGTATGAGTTAGGTTCCGGTCCTGACATCCCAATCACAAACTTGGCCGAGGCAAGCTATCGCGGCATACCGCGTGATGTCGGCGACACCAATGGCAATGATCGCCCAGAAATCCTCGTGTTTCGCATCACGGGGTGGGAAGTTTACGAATCGCCCCCCAGCGGAGGGTTTCCCACTCGGCTTCGACATGTATCTTCAACCACCAACGAACTTCCCTTGGGATTCGCCTCTTTCGAAACTGGCGGCGCCTTGCTCATGGCTCGCGAGAACAACTTCATTGCTCTTGATGGGAATAAAGACTTCTCTGAGATCGGTTCCGCACATGTCGGCGATGGGAACGAGATGAAGCTGGGTGGGGCATGGCGGACGCGGCCCGGAACTTCGACCGTAGATGCTTGGATCCCGGGTCGTGGCAAGGTCCTCTATTGGTTTTCTGTTTCCCCAAGTGAAGTTGTTCTGGAAGACACGATTGAACTCCCGGTTGAGTTGGCCGGCGATATGGCGGTGTATGAAGATGCAGGTACACCGTTTCTCCTCACCCTGGAAGTTGATCCGCCGGAATTGAGCGACGAAGGCTCCCTAGAAAAATCGGTGACTCGCGTTCGTCGCTGGAGTTGGGACGGTACGGAACTTCGCCAGGTCGCCTCGATTGCCTTTTCGGGATTGCGTGAGGCGAATCGTCTTCAGTTGGAGATTGTCGACAATGAGGCTTTCCTCTTCCTCCAAGATCAAATGCACAGGCTCGACCTAAGCGATGGCGGGATCACTTGGAAGGGCCAGATCTACGAAGGCCAGACCCTCGATCGTTTTGTAGTGGTTAGCCGAGCTAACGACCAGGATCGTGTGGTTTGGCAAGGGACTCCGGAGGACGGTCTGATCGCGAGCCTTGCTCAGGGGATGCAGGTTCCCGCAGGCAGCCCACTCGTGGTGTCCAAGGCCAGAGAAGTTGCGGATGCTTCCATCGAGTTAACCCTGGACCGACTTCCCGACGCTTGCGGCGAGGGCTTTCTCCAGCGCGTCTCAAGCGGTGACACGGTTACGGTGGTTGAGGATGTCACCGGCGCCTATGTCGATACGCTCTCCATTGGTATTGAAGCAACCTACCAACGTTTCGGAAACAGTTGCGCCTCCCCACCGCTTGGGCTTGTCACTTGGTTGAGTCGTCCAAGTTTGACATGGGATGGTGGGAACCAAATTCGCATCAAGCTCAACCCGGGATTAGGTTCGGAAACAGGTTTGGTGACCTTGGTCGAGCAGGGCGAAACTTACGCTCCGCTCTCGGTCTCTCTCAACGAGAAGCGGGAAGTGATTCGGATTGAGATGCCGCTCGGTGCGAATCCCGATCACCTTTGGTTGGATGGGGCGAGAAATGAGAACGGTCTCCCCGTAGGCGGTGGTCCAAGGCTTGAACTCATGGTTCCTCCTAAGCCAACCGTTTCGGAAGTTGTGATCCAGGCCGTGGCCTATAACCCCGGGTTGCCAAGGCCCACCTTGAGCGTCCTGTTCAATCGAGAACTGGATTGTGAAATGGCAATCCAAGTCACCCCCCATGTCGAGCTATCGGGAAACACCACCGGAGGTCGGACGGTCATCGAGTATGAGCTATCTGGGCCTCTGCCCTCGGGGGTCTATGAGGTCTCGGTGCACCCCGAGTGTGATTCCTCGGGTGGGCTCGGGAAAACCGCGAGCTTCTTTGTGGGGAGTTTTGCCTACCCGAATCCCGTGCGACAAGGAGTGCCCCTCCGACTCACGGCTCCTCGGGAAGAGGTGGCTAAGGTCTTCCTATTCGATGTTAGAGGGCAGAAGATCCGTGAGTTCTCTGACCAGGTTCTCTCGGAAGGGATTCCCACATCGGATTTGGCGCCCGGCCTCTATCTGCTTGGCATTCAGAATGCCGATGGCAAGATGTCGAAGCTCGAGAAGGTCGCCGTCATCCGCTAAGCCCCTACCAACAAAAAATATTTAAACATGCAAATTAATGCATCTGCTTGCAGTTCAAACATGTCAAGTCTGTAATATATTTTTGGAGCTTTGAATCTGAAAAACATGTTGAATGAAGCATGTTTTAATCGTCAGTCCAGGCAAGGCTTTCATAGGATCCACCCTGCAGCCGGGCATAGGTGAACTGTCGAAACCAATCCCCCAGAATGAGAAACTCGCCCTCGGCGTTCTTCGCATGGTGCCGTACGTGGTGATGGCCCACGATCATGGCATCTCGGCCCTTCAGAAGCTCCGGCTTGGCCACGTCGCGGAACAACCGCTCGACATCGACCACGTGGTCCGAGGTGTGCTCGCGGCTTACATGGGAGGTCGAAAGCGCCAATTTGATCCCAAGGTCGGGATGGACCCAGCGAAAGAGCCAGATCGCGAGGGGGTTGCGGAAGACTTTCTTGAGGATTTTATAGCCCGTGTCCCCAGGACCCAGGCCATCGCCATGAGCCAGGTAAGTCTTTTTGCCTTGGGCGTTTAACTCCGTCCCGTCGGCCAAAACCTGGATGTGCGTTTCTTTATCCAAGAAATCGCAGAGCCAGAAATCGTGATTCCCGCCGATATAGTAGACAGGTGTTCCCTCGGCGGCGGTGGCATCCAAAGATGCCAAAAAGCCGAACGCGGTCTTTGGAATCACCGTCTTATATTCGAACCAGAAATCAAAAAGGTCACCAAGAATGAAGAGAGCTCCCTTTTCTTCGGCCACACGCTGCACCAAAGCCTCGAGTCGGGCTCGCTTGACCTTTTCCGTTTCTGGTGACGATCCACCCAGGTGGATGTCGCTCACAAAGTAGATGGGATCGAGATCGAGATGGATCAGTGGCTACTCATTTGTTTGAAAACGCCTAAAAAGTTCCTATCCGCGGCCTTAGTCAAAATACTGGGGAACGCCGAGGTCCCCCAGCGCGTAATCATAGCAATATCCAGGGGAGACGTAATGCGTCCCCCCACCATGTAGGACCGGGTTACAATAACGCTCCCTTAAGCCCGAGGAAAAACGAATGAATACGTTTCGAAACATCTTGCTCCTTTTGACCGTTGCCTCCGTGAGCTTCTTTGCCTGGGCGGTGGTTCGGGTCGACCCCACGTCGCCCGTGGTGACCGTGAAGAGCCACGCTGAACCAACGGTTCAACTGGCGGCTTCCACCAGCACCACACCCACGCGGCCCAAGTTCGCGGTTCCGGACGTGCTTCGCGAGAATGCGGCCTTGGCGGAACCCAACACCAGCCCCTTCATTGAAGTGGCTCAACGTGTGATTCCGGCTGTGGTCTCTATTGAGGGTTACCGGCTTGTGGGCGAGGGGAGCGATAGCGAAGATGATCGGAACCTCTTCCGTCGCCTCGTGCCCGACGACACCGAAGAAACCGAGCTCGAGATTCCCTCTTCCGGCTCCGGCTTCATCGTCGATGCAGACGGCTTTGTGTTGACCAACGACCATGTCATCTCCGGAAACGATGCGATCACGGTTCACCTCGATGATGGTCGTTCTTACTCGGCTCAACTCATTGGAACCGACCCCGGAACCGATGTGGCAGTCCTCAAAATTGATGTGCCTGCGAACGATCCCCCCTTGCCGGTTGTCCCCCTGGGAAACAGCGACGGTGTGCAGGTGGGTGAGTGGGGCATTGCGGTCGGTAATCCCTTGGGCGAACTTGAGAGTTCGATGACGGTGGGTGTCGTATCCGCAAAGGGTCGACGCGATCTCCGTATTGCCGGCGGTGGACCCGCCTACCAAAACTTCTTACAAACCGATGCCTCCATCAACTTTGGCAACAGCGGTGGACCCCTCGTCAACGTGAAGGGCGAGGTCAT
>JABDJR010000161.1 GCA_013003415.1 Candidatus Eiseniibacteriota bacterium
ATTGTTTTCTTGCCGATGGATGGGCGCAGCGTGAATTTGTAGGATCGAGGTTTGGTCACGAAAACAACTTACAGCTGTGTTGAAATCCCGGCGAGAGTCAGCACGCGTTCGAGATCTTCTTCGTTGAAGTAATGAAGTTCGATGCGACCCCGACCCGTGCCGCCAACAATGCGCACCTGCGTTCCAAATCGATTGCGCAACCTCTCCTCGTAGGCTTCCATGGCGGGATGAGCCCGACCCTTTGCCGCAGGTTTACCGCGGTGGCGCCCCGTACCCTGAGCTTTTTGCTCCACCTGCCTGACCGTAAGTCCTTGATCAAGAATCTCTTTGGCCAGCTCTCGTCGGGAAGATTCGTCGGGAAGACCGAGAATAGCCCGTGCATGCCCGGATGACAGGCCCCCTCGAGAGACGTGCCCTTTGATGTCCTCGGGAAGGGACAACAAACGCAGAGAATTGGTGACCGTGCTTCGGCTTTTGCCAACGCGCTTTGCGATTTCTTCCTGGGTCATTCCAAACTCAGTAGCCAATCGCTGGTAGGCCTCCGCCTCCTCCATGGGGTTCAGGTCTTCTCGCTGGAGATTTTCAATCATCGCGAGTTCAAGCATTTCGCGACGTGTTGCCTCTCGAATCACAACCGGCACGCTGGTGAGACCGGCCTCCTTAGATGCCAAGAAGCGACGCTCCCCTGCTATCAATTCGTATTCGTTCTCTCCTACTTTCCTAACCACGAGCGGTTGGATCAAACCGGTTTCTTTGATGGACCGACAAAGGTCCGCCAACGGTTCGGGATCGAACACCGTTCGCGGCTGATAAGGATTGGGACGGATTTGGCTTAGAGGAACCGTGTTCGGGTTCTCCATGGTCGGTGCACCCTCGGTCTCACCCCCCGGTATTAAAGCTCCTAGCCCTCTCCCTAGTGCCTTTCTACTCATGGTTAACTACTTCCTCTTTTGTTGGTTGGACATGGTTGGTCTGAATCTCTTCCCCCGCAGGACTCGGCGATCCAGAGTTTTCATTTTCTACCTCTGCCTCGCCTTCTGATGGTCGCGCAGGAGGCGGCACTCCTTCCGGTGGTTTTGGAGTCGATACCGGCAAAGGAGTTGGTTGATGGGCCACCGCCTCGCTAAGGCGCGATCGTCCCTCATCCTCTGAAAGAGTCTCAACTGGGGCTTGCCCAGTTTCGGATTCAGCTTTCTGACGCCGGGACAAGAACTCATCGGCCAGAGCCAGGTAACTCCGCGATCCGGAGCTTTCTTCATCGTACTGAATCGCAGGAATTCCGAAGCTGGGGGCCTCGCTCAGCCGTACGTTTCGAGGAATGTAGGTGTCATAAACCCTTCCCTCGAAGAACTTTCGTGCCTCGTCTGCCACCTGCTGACTAAGATTGAGCCGCGCGTCAAACATGGTGAGCAGAATCCCCTCGATCTCAAGCTCCCGGTTTAGAGAGCGCTGCACCAGCTGGATGGTGTTGAGGAGCTGAGTCAGGCCCTCAAGGGCATAATACTCGCTCTGGATGGGGATAAGCACAGAATCTGCGGCAGTTAAGGTGTTGATGGTGAGCAGCCCCAGAGAGGGCGGGCAGTCCGCAAAGATGAAATCGTAGCGCTCCCGGACCAAAAGAAGAGCATTCGAGAGGATTTTCTCGCGCTCGAGGAAGGAAACTAGCTCGACCTCGGCCCCACTCAGCTTCTGACCAGAGGGAAGGACATCAATCCCAGGAAAAACCGAGGGGCAGACCGCCTCATCGAAGGCGATTTGTCCTAAAAGAACTTCATAAACGCCTTTTTTGCTATGGTTTCCCTGTATGCCAAGCCCACTGCTAGAGTTTCCCTGCGGATCCATATCCAGGACCAAAATCCTGTGTCCGAGACGGGCAAGTGAGGCTGCGAGGTTGATGGTGGTCGTGGTTTTCCCCACGCCACCCTTTTGGTTGGCAATAGCCACAAATCTAGACAAGGTGATCGAATCCCTTCTGATGACCCTCTAAACTCAAAAAGGAAGTAACTTATAGAGGCCGAACATCGGTTTTCTGCTCAAAAATAACCGAGAACTCATCCAACGCCATGGTGCTGCCGAACCACCCGTTCTGTCAACGCGACTTTTCAAGCCGGGACCCGGCCGTTGCTCAATGTTTATGTTTCACGTGAAACATTTGTGGTTTTTGCTAATTTATGCGCAATTATGAGCAAATTTTGTTATACAAAACAACCGAAAATAATTGTACAACCATTTCATATTTTGGGTGAATTGTTTCACGTGAAACATTGCTAGGCATAAGCCTGCCTTGATCCATGGGGTTTGTTGCGATTCACAACCCTTTTTGATTGTGGCTTTTTAGGTTGTGCTGGGCTGTTCGAGGGCTAGAGAGAGGCGAGGAGGTCCCAGGTGGGCTCCGGCCAAACCTGGACGGCTCGGCCCGGATTCACGCTGAGGGTTGCGCCACCTACTCCCTCAGCCGGCTCAGGCCCGCCGAAGCGGATGATGAGGCAAGACGAGGTAGCTGCCCCCCTAAGGGCATCAATCATCTCACCATTCCAGCGGATTGCTCGCGAAACCGCGCTTGAAACACGAATCTCTGGCCGACTTCGTAGCAGCTCTTGGAGCGTTCGCGCCTCGACCCGCGTGTTGTGGAGCCCCAGCCTTAGGCAACACCGATCAAGAAAGGCGGCTCGCTTTTGTCGCGACTCGACGAGGATCACTTCCTGCTGCGGCCGCATGATGGCCAGGGGAATGCCTGGCAGCCCTCCCCCGCTTCCCACATCCAATAGGGTCCCATGCTCGGGGATAGCCTCTAAAAACCTCTCATCAAGACACTCCGCAAGGTGGCGCATCCGAAAGCTCTTGATGTCTGAGTTTGAAATGAGGTTGGTTCGCTGCTGCTGTTCCAACAGCAGGGCGGCGTAACCTTCTAAGCTCTGAATGGTTCCATTGGGTATCGAGCAATTCTCGGCCCAGGCCCGAAATGCTTCACGGTCCGACTGGCTTTCTTTGAAGCGGTTACCCATCACCAGCTTCCGACTGGGCAGCCGCCACAGCAACGGGATCAAACTCTTCCAGGCGGACCATAAGCACCGATACGTCCGCGGGTGACACCCCACGTATTCGGCTGGCCTGTCCAAGATTACGAGGTTTGACGCGGGCCAGTGCCTCATTGCCTTCGGAGGAAACCCCAACCAGGCGCCTAGCCCAAAAGGCTTCAGGGATGAGTTTGTCTTCCATCCGCTCCTGTTTTTGCAGGTCTTGTTTCGCTCGCTGGATATAGCCTTCGTACTTGATCTCAATCTCGACGCGCTTTGCATCATCGGCATCGAGTGGCGATTCAATCAGGGGCTCAAGATCGTCGTACTTGATTTCGGGTCGGCGGAGCAGGTCGGCCAAACTGGCCGCGCCACCGGAAACAGAAATGTCTTTCGACAACGTGTCGAGCTCCTTTTCCGAAACTCGAGTTTGCTCCAAGCTCCCCCGGTGTTTTTGAATTGCGTTTCTTCGACTTGACCAGCTTTGGTAATCCGCTTTCGAAACCAAACCGAGCCTTGCGCCAATGCCCATCAGTCGTTCATCGACATTGTCATTGCGCAAAAGCAATCGGTACTCCGACTGAGAAGTGAACATACGGTAAGGCTCTTCTGTTCCCAAAGTTACAAGGTCGTCAATCATGACCCCGATATAGGCCTCCCAACGCCTTAAAACAAGCGGGTCCTTACCCTGAATCCTATGAGCAGCGTTTATGCCCCCTAACAGGCCCTGGCTCGCCGCCTCTTCATAGCCGGTTGTTCCGTTAATTTGACCGGCAAGAAAGAGGCCTTCGATGCGTTTGGTTTCCAAGTTAGGTTGCAGTTGATCAGGATGAACAAAGTCGTATTCCACGGCATAACCAGGCCTTAGCATTTCCGCATCTTCAAGCCCGGGAATGGTTTCAAGAACCATCATCTGAACTTCTTCCGGCAAACTGGTGGACAATCCATTGATGTAGATCTCGTCGGTGGTGCGCCCCTCCGGCTCCACAAAGATATGGTGCGTTTCTCGATCGGGAAACTTCACCGTTTTGTCTTCGATGGATGGGCAGTAGCGCGGACCAACACTTGTGATTTGACCGGAGTACAACGGCGATAAGTGTAGGTGCTGTTCGATGATTCCCTTTGTTGCCGGGGTTGTGCGCGTTAGATAACAGGGGATCTGTTCAACAATCAGGTTTTCCGTGAAGTGCGAAAACGGCTGCGGCGGCTCGTCTCCAGGCTGAATCTCCATTTTTGAAATGTCGATACTCCGGCGGTGGACGCGCGGTGGCGTTCCTGTCTTCATGCGCCCCAGGCGAAACCCTTTTTCTCGCAACGAGTCAGAAAGTTTCGGAGCCGAGATCTCCCCACTCCGTCCCCCCGGATAGTGAACATCTCCCAGATGAACCCGACCGTTTAGAAACGTTCCCGGAGTAATCACAATGGCACGACACGCATACGTGCGACCCGTTTGCAGCTTCACCCCCGCGACGCGATTGTTCTCGAGCAAGAGCTCCGTAACTTGCCCCTGTCTAAGGTCAAGCCCAGGTATGCTTTCAACCGTTCGCCGCATCAGTTCTTGATAGAGTTTCTTGTCCGCTTGGGCTCTCGGGGAATGAACGGCCGGGCCCTTGCTGCGATTCAACATGCGAAACTGTATGCCGGCCTGGTCGATCACGCGCCCCATGAGGCCGCCCAGCGCATCGATCTCACGCACCATCTGCCCCTTCCCTACACCACCAATGGCGGGATTGCATGACATCTGGGCAACATGGTCGAGGTTCAAAGTCAGCAAGAGCGTGCGAACACCTAAGTTCGCCGCGGCCGCCGCCGCTTCACAGCCGGCGTGACCCGCCCCGATAACAATGACATCGTATTGGTCTTTGGCCTGCATTAACGTTTCTCTTCCGTTTCTATTTCGATGTTCTTGCCGCCCGCTTTTGGCAAGGATCTACCTTATCTACTTTCCTATACAAAACGTAGAAAAGATCCTGTCCAAGAGGTCGGAGCCCGCATCGTGCCCACTCACCTGACCTAATTCAACGAGTGCTTTGGTGAGATCGGCGGCCGCCAATTCTGAGGGCTGTCCGGATTTCAAAATCTCAATCGCCCGCGCGCAACTTCCGTCCGCAGATTTTAGAAGATCGACATGCCGATCACTTGTAATCCAAACCGATTCTGAATCACCAAAATCACCCCCGAGGTTAACGATCATACCCCGAGCCAAATCCCTAATTTTAGGGATTCCCTCGCCCGTCTTCGCCGACACATTTACTATGTAGTGTGGTGAGTAACTACTCACCCACTTACTCTCGGCCTGGCCAATGTCGGATTTGTTGAGGATAACAAGCAATGGCTTGTCTTCCGGAACCCGCTTTCCGATATCAAAATCACTCTCTTTTGGCGAATCTGAGCCGTCCGCAACCCAAAAGATCAAGTCTGCCCGTTTTGCAGCCCTGTAAGACCGTTCAATCCCTTCGCGCTCTACTTCCGCGCCTCTCCCCTCTTCGAGTTCTCGAATTCCCGCTGTATCAATCAGAGTCACCGGAACTCCATCCCAATCCAGCGTCAGCTCCAAGACATCGCGGGTCGTGCCGGGGGCATCGTGAACGATCGCCCGATCGAATCCCGCGAGCGCATTCATCAAACTCGACTTCCCAACATTGGGACGACCTACCAAAGCGACCACAACCCCATCTTGTTCAGCCCGATGAGACTCTCGGCTCTGAATCAAACTCGAAAGCGATGCTCGGGACTCGCTAATTCTCTCTTGAAGCAGTTCAAGGTTGGGTGGCTCCGGAACATCTTCATCAAAGTCGAGATAGACGGTCAGTCTGGCCAACACATCGCGCAAAGGAGAAGCAATCGCTTCAATACGATCCGACAGCCCCCCTTGCAAATGCACCAGAGCTTGTTCTTGCGCCCTTTGACCTCGGGCCCCAATCACTTCCGCTACGGCTTCCGCTTGAGCAAGGTCGATTCGCCCGTTTAGAAAGGCACGACGGGTAAACTCCCCCGGCTCCGCCAAACGGCATCCCGCAGATCGCAAAGCTCCAAGAATGCGTTCGGCCGAAACAAAACCGCCGTGACACGAAAGCTCGACCAGATTTTCTCCTGTGTAGGAGTGCGGCGCACGATAAACCCAAGCCACCATTTCATCAAGAAGATGATCATCTTTCACGCACGTGCCAAAGGCGCCTTCAAAACCTTCTAAGTCTTTGAGTTTCTTCCGACCTCGAAAAATCGTGTCCGCAGCTTCGATCGAAGCTGGCCCGGAAAGGCGCACAATGGCGAGGGCACCCAACCCCGGAGGAGTGGCAAGCGCGACAATCGTGTCTTCACTCGATGCAATCATGATGCGACTCGTTTACGCACAAGAGTAGCGCTGCAGATGCACTCCGGTTTTGGCCGGATTAGCTCTGCTTGCGTCCTTGCCCCTTGCCGCGAGGTAGAGTAATGACAACACGGCGATTGTGACCGCCGCCGGCTGCGTGCGTTTGAATCCGATCATTCTCGGCCAACACGCGATGAACAATACGGCGCTCGCTAGGGGAGAGCGGCTCCGTCATGGCTCGTCGGCCCGTTCGTTCGACACGAGCCGCTAAGTCTTGGGCCGACCGGCGCAACTGGGCCTCGCGTCGGCTGCGGTAACC
>JABDJR010000182.1 GCA_013003415.1 Candidatus Eiseniibacteriota bacterium
GCCCGGAAAAGGTGGGCGAACTCCTGAAGCGGATCGCAGCCAGTCGCAACGTCGACCGATCCATTCGTCACGTTACCGGCATGAGTATGCAAAAACTCTCCGAGCAGTGGCTTG
Source organism: Candidatus Eiseniibacteriota bacterium (assembly GCA_013003415.1). GTDB lineage: Bacteria > Eisenbacteria > RBG-16-71-46 > JABDJR01 > JABDJR01 > JABDJR01. The sequence continues at coordinate 115 of JABDJR010000182.1, forward strand.
AAGAAGTTCGCAAGACCTACATGCCTCAGATCGCAAACCACGAAAAGCCCGCGAACTTTTCCAAGCGCCTCACCGACGCGGCTCGGGATCGAACCGGTTTTAATCTTTCCCCCGCGGTGTCTCCCACGGGAGACAAGGTCGTTTTTGTCACCAACCGCAATCTCAACAACGGTATTTATCTTGCCTCAACCCTCGACGGTCGCGTGCTCAAGAAGCTGGTTGAGGGCGGCACGTCCGGCGATCTTGAATCTCTGCGGTTTTTCTACTCCAGTTTCGACTGGGCGCCCAACGGTCGGCTGATTGCGTTTCCGGCCAAAAGCTCGGGTAAAGATGACATCAACATTTTTGACGTTGACGAAGGCAAGCGCGTGGCGCGTCTTCGTTTCGACATTGATGGCATTCGTTCGCCATCCTTTTCGCCGGATAGTGAGCAGTTGGTTTTTGCGGGTTTCGATGGAGGGCGATCCGATCTTTTCATGTGCAACGTCGATGGAAGCAGCCTGCGTCGCCTGACTCAAGATCGATACTCGGCTCTTTCGCCGCGGTTCAGCCCGGACGGAACCAAGATTCTCTTCACCACCGATCGCGGGCCCGAGACCGATCATGATGATCTTCGTTTTGGCCCCCAGCGTATGGCCATCTACGATCTCGCGACCGGCGAGATTGAAGTGCTTCCCAATCAAGTTGGGAAAGCGATCTCACCGCACTTCTCACCCGACGGAAAGAAAATCATTTTCGTTGGAGATCGCACCGGGATTAGCAACCTGTACCGTTACAACCTTGAGGATTCCTCGGTTGAGCGCCTGACTAATATTCTCACCGGCGTTTCCGGTATTACGGCGGGGTCACCTCCCTTGAGTGTTTCCCGCACCGGGAACCGCTTGGTGTTCTCAGCCTTTAGTGGGGGAGGTTGGGATCTCTTCGCTCTAAAAGATCCTTTCGAAATGGCCTCCTGCGATTCGAGTCTAGTGACCGAACCGCAAACCTCTTCGGAGTTAGCGCGTCGCGCAACCGGCCTCGGCGACCTCATGAAGGACTATGTTGCCGATCGTCATCGTCCCGAACCCATCCCGATTGAAATCGAGCCGGGTTCCATTGCCGCGGATAGTTTGATCACAGAGTTGGTTCGACCTGGCGCCGAAGAAGAAAATGTCGTCTCGCTTTCTGGCGAAGCGGCCACCAGCGGATCTGCCGCGACGGGTGAGGCTAAAGACGAAACCGAGGAAGCTTCGGAGTCTTCGGCTACGAGCGACGCGGGGGCCTCTCCCTATGTGCAGGTGCAGCCTCCTCCGGGTGGTGTGGCGGGGGTATCAGGAATCTTTGCCTCCGATAGCCTGATGGCAACCCTCGATGTGTTGCCGGATACCTCGAGCTTCTTACAGCGAGACTACAAAACACGTTTCAGTGCCGACTACGGTACCGCCGCGGCGGCCGTGGGCGGCGGGCTGGGTCTGGCCGGGCAGGCGCTCGTAAGCTTCAGTGACATTTTGGGAGACAAACGGATCGTGGTTGGGGCCAGCGTTTACGGCTCGCTGACCGACGCCGACTTGTTCTTCCAGTATCTCGATCAGGGCAGTCGGAGCAACAAGGGCATTGCCGTGTTTCAGTTCCGAAACGACTTCTTGCTCTCGACGGCCACCGTTCAGGATGAGTACCAGAGCAACATTTATCGGGGAGCCGAAGGCTTAATCAGCCGACCCTTCGACTTGTTCACTCGCGTTGAATTCAGCATGCAGGCCGTCGCGGTTACCGAGCGACTGTTCCGCAATGTGAATCTGTTTTCTTCCGACGATCGAGAAATCAATCTGGGCACCACATTCTACGTCAAGCCGCAGATCGCGCTGATCAAAGACACTGCACTCTATGGCAGCACCGGACCCATTAAAGGCATGCGGGCAAGACTCAGCGTGAGTCACGCCGAGGGAGGCCAAACCTTCACCGACCTCACCGCCGACTTGCGTCGCTATATCAATATCAACACGCGCTACTCCCTGGCCGGACGCGTGCTGACGGGAACCTCTTTCGGGGAAAACCCTCAGATCTTCCGTGCCGGTGGGCCGTTCACCAATCGCGCGGTGGACTACGGTGAAATGGAAGGGTCGAACATTCTGCTCACCAACCTGGAGTTCAGATTCCCCTTTATCGATCAGCTCGATGTCGCCTTCCCACTACCGTTGCGGTTCCGTGGGATTCGCGGGGTTGCGTTTTTCGATGCCGGGAGCGCCTGGGGTGATACCTACCTCATCGATAGCCTAACTCCGGAAGAGGCTCAGGCTCAGAGGACCTTTACCCCGTGGAGTACCCAGGGTGGTTTCCATCTCGAAGACTTGAAAGCGGCTTACGGTTTTGGAGTCCGGATGAATCTGGGTTTCTTCCTCATTCGATGGGATCTGGCCAAGGCGACCGACTTTGATTCCACCGGAAAATGGAAGGGCTACTTCGCCTTAGGCAGCGAGTTCTAATTTGACACGGAGGACGAGGTTTCTACTCTTCCTCATCGTTCTTGGGGGGCTCGGTCTTCGAGTTCAGAATCTCGATTGGGGACTCCCTGAGGTCTTTGAGGAAGCGACTCCGGTTCGCGAAGCGGTTGAGTTTTGGGGTGTTCCCGGCACCTCTCTCGACCTGAACCCGCACTTCTTCAAATACCCGAGCCTCACGTTCTATGCCGCCTTTGCCGTTCAGGTCGGGGATTACTTTGCTCAGAGCCTGGCCGGCAACGTCCAAAGCTTGAACGACTATCGACAACTGTTGAACGACGATTTCGGGCGGAGCGTGTTGCAGGGGCGATGGCTCATGTCGATCCTTGGCGCTCTCCTTGCCATTCCCTGCTTTATCCTGGCTCGTCGTATGGGAGCCGGTCCATTCGCTTGGTTCGCCGCCATCGCCGCGGTAGCGGTTCCTCTGGGAGTCAAGGAAAGCCAACTCGTAGGTCCTGACATTGCGACGGCCCTGTTTGTCGGGGCCGCTCTGGCGGCTGCGGTCAAAATTGCCGAGACCGGAGAACGCGCCCACTATCTCTGGTGCGGGTTGTGGTTGGGTCTGGCCGCGAGTGCGAAATACCCGGGAGCGATGGTCTTCATTGCCATGCTGGTTGCGCATTACCAATGGCAGCATCGGCAACATCGAAACCCTCTCACTTACATTTTTTCGAGTCATGTCTGGCAAGGGCTTTTCGTGGCGGGTCTGGTCTTTGCCGCGACCTCACCCTACGTCTTCTTAGACCTCAAAACGTTCCTAAGCGATTTGGCTTTTGAGCGACGCCACATGGAGCTGGGTCATCTGGGCCGCGAGGGGGGTCGAGCATGGCTCTACTATTTAGGTGGGGTGTTGCCCCAGGGGTGGACCCCCGTGCTGATTGGTTTAGCTGGGGTGGGTCTCCTTGGTGGCATGCTTCAGTCTCATTCCCGAGTGAAAGTCGCGTCCGGGCTGGCCTTCCTGCTCCTGATGCTGTTTGTCCTCAGTTCCTGGCGCATGGCGGCAGCACGCTATGCACTTCCGCTTTTGCCCATCCTCTGCGCGAGCGCGGCCCTCGGTTTGTCGCACATCTTCCAGCGCGTTCCTCAGTCCTTAAGGTCACCCGTGTTGGGCGCGGCTCTTGCGGTGCTAGCGCTTAGTTTTCCCGTGGCGCAGTCTTGGTCTGCGGTTTCCCACCGGGCTAAAGAAGATTCTCGTTTGGCTTGTGCCGCCTGGTTGCTTGAGAACACCGAGGAAGGGGAGACCATTCTGACCGAACGCTACGGACCGGAGCTGGAAGGTTCTAAGCGCAACGTTCTTTACCTTCCTTTCCATGGGGTAACCCCTCACATCTATGACCCCGCCTACTCTCCGGTTTTGTACAGCACCTTCGATGTCATTGTTCTTTCCGCAGGAGTTTCAGATCGCTACCTGGCCCATGCGGCCGAGTACCCCGCGCAGGTTGCGTTCTACAAAGGACTGGATCGCGGTTTCCGCGAGGTGAAACAGTTCCCGGCCGGCGAGTACTTGGGTCCGACCCTGCGCGTCCTACGTCGTCAAACCGATGTTGAGCTTCCGGATCTATCGGGGATTCCAAAACAGTTTTTTGAAGAACTTCAAGGCAATCGGCCCTTGGCCGAGTATTTTTCCCAACTGGGATCGGTGCTTGTCCGCCAAGGAAACGAAGATCTCGGTCTTCAGATGTTGGCCGAGTCGGTGGAAATGGATCGTGGAAGCGCACGAACGCTGGGGAATCTGGGGGCGATTCAACTTCGCCTCGGGCGCTATGAAGACGCTCTGCTCTCCCTTCGAAGAGCGGCCGAGCTTGACCCCAAGAATCCTCAGATTTCCTACAATCTGGGCACGCTGTTCCACGCTCAAGGTGAAGTCCGGCAAGCCTCGGAGCATTTTCGTTCCGCCATTTCCAAAGATCCTGCGTTTGAGACCGCCTATATCAGTTTGGGCCGTGCCCTGGTGGAAGATGTGAAATACAACGAGGCTCGCCTCGTTTTGCGTGAGTTTTTGCATCGTTTCCCGCGTTCTCCAAACGTGGAACGGGTCAATGTGGCGCTCAAAGAATTGGCCACTATGGGCCCGGGTCGTCCCTGATCCCTCGACATTGGCATCCGGCTCTCCTAGAATCTCTACCGTGGCTATTCAAGATACTGCTTCTTCATGGTTCCGTTCGATGACCGACCGCCGGATTGCCGGTGTGGCCAGCGGCCTTGCATTCCATTTTGGAATCGACGTCGCCTGGGTGCGTCTCGGATTTGTGCTCACCACTTTCCTCTGGGGGGTGGGTATTCTGGCTTACGCCATCCTCTGGGTCACCTTGCCCGAGCGGTCTGTCGCTGATCCCGAAGATCTCCTGCCCCCGCTGGCAACGAATGAGCCGCTCCAGGTCGTTGGCATTCTCTGTCTTGCCACCGGCCTGATCATTCTTTGGTGGCGCATGTTGCTTGCGTTTCCGGGGCCGTTTGTCATCGCCCTCGTGCTGGTGGGCTTGGGGTTGTTCCTTCTCAGTCGCCGCAGCTGATTCCATGGCTCGCTCCCAAGCAGAGAGTTGGGATCCTCCGACTCCGGGTACAAAGTGGCTCTTACGACTTCCTAATTGGATCGGTGATGCGGTGATGGTGCTTCCCGCCTTACGGTCGCTTCCTCGAGAAGAACAAGACTGGACCGGTGTGTGTCACCCGAGAGTGCGTTCCCTCTATCATGCTTCGGGTCTTTTTGATCGTCTCCTCGATGCTGCCGGTGGTTCGGCGCCCATACGTTTGCGTACCCAGCTAAGGGCTCTGAAGCCAGAACGAGCAATAGTGTTTACGGAAGCGATTTCGGGCTCCGTCTTAGCGAAATTTTCGGGGGCCCCCTTACGTCTTGGGTGGGAACGACATCCCAATCGACTTTTGCTCACCCACGCTCGGCCCGGCATCGACCGGTCCCGTTCGCTTTGGGAGTCCTACTTGGAGCTGTGTGAGTTTGCAGGAGGCCAAAAGGGCGAGCTGAATTTTCAGCTCCCGATAGACAAGGAAGACCAAGCCAAGGCAAAAGTCTGGCTCCCCAAATCGAAGAAAGCGATTGGGATAGTTCCTGGAGCGGCCTATGGCCCGGCCAAGCAATGGCCCTTAGATTCTTTTCGCTCTTTGATTCAAGCTCTCCTTACCGCGGGGTATCCGGTCGTGCTTTTAGGTGGGCCGGGAGAGGTGCAAGTCGCGGAAGCGTTAGATCGTGATGACGTGACCAACTTGGTTGGGAAAACATCTCTCACCGAAATGGTTGCTTGCCTGGCTCGGTGTCGTGCGGTGGTGACCCACGACTCGGGGGGGATGCATTTGGCTCGTGCCGCGGGGACACCCATGGTGGCTCTTTTCGGTTCCTCCTCTCCGGCTTGGACCGGCCCTGGGGAATCCGAAGGCGCAGTCTTGTGGCAGGGTCTGGAGTGCTCTCCCTGCTTCAAACGCGAATGTCCCTTGCCAGAACCAGAGAAGCACATGGCGTGTCTCAAGTCGATTTCGGTCGACGAGGTTTTATCGAGTCTGGAGTCGGTGATCAAAAAGAAGGTTCGCTCATGAGATGGGGTGTCTTCCTGGATCGGGATGGTACGTTGGTGCCCAACGCGCACCATCCCACGCGCCCGGATCAACTCAAACTGTACCGCTCCACGCTTCCCGGCCTAAAACTCTTGCGAGGCTCCGGAGCCAAGCTGCTTGTAGCCTCCAACCAATCGGTGGTGGCTCGCGGCATGCTCAGCGAGGCGGGCCTGCGAGCGATGGATCGCTACCTGAAACAACTTGTACGGCAGGGCGGGACCAGCCTTCAGGGTGCTTACTACTGCCCGCATCACCCGGATTTTTCGAGGGCATGCGCTTGCCGAAAACCAAAGGCGGGTCTTCTTCGTCAGGGTCTTAAGGAGCATGGCCTAAAAGCCGGTGCATGCTACATGGTCGGGGATTCAAAAACAGATCTTCAGGCCGGGCGCGCGCTGGGGATGAAAACGGTTCTTGTGCTGACGGGTTATGGCCGGAGCGTTCGGTCCGCCGCCCTACGAAACAAACTTGCCGATCACATTACGTCAAACGTTTACGGCGCGGCGAAGTGGATTCTCCGCGACCGAGCTCTGACTAAAGTCTAAACGATCCTTTAGCGGTTCTTGCTTTCCAGGCTCTTCAGCTGACGGTGAACTTCTTTTTGCAGCCTGACGCGTTCCACCTTGCGGTTGGTTTCGACTTGCTCGGGGAGCCAGCCCGACTTAGAGGCGCTATTGGATAGAGCGGGCCCGGCCCAGGTACCAATGAGAAAACTCACCGCCGCCGGCAGCAAAACCATCGCGGTTGAACTCACAAATGCTTTGAGTTCAAGGCGGCGATTGCTTTTGAGTCGAGAGGCCTGGTCTCGATCCATCACGAGCACCATCTGGCGACCTAAAAGCTCCGAGATCGCGTCGTAGGTCAGGTACTCGCCCATGGGTGAAATGTGGCAGACCTCATCCACCGTCTTTTTCCCATCCACCAAGTTCATGATCACCATGCACTCACGGGGTAGTGGAGTGGAGGGGGGATTGGGGGCCTTGGCCAAAACAAGGTTCGATTGAATCAGTTTATCTTTGAGAGTGGAGAGTTCATCGTTACGACGCATGCTCTCCATGACAAGTTCTTCCGGCTTGAGCTTGATAACCACACCCTGTTGGGGAAGGCTCTTCTCGTCACCGGAGAATTCGTAGGATCCCTCTTTCCATCCCACGAGGTCGTCGATGAGGCGTTGCGCATAGCGCACCATCTCTTCTTCTAAGCGGTCTCGTCCCATCAGACCCGTGGTGAGTAGGATGGTAAAGATGTCTTGGCCCGCTTGCTTGGAAATGTCCTGCACGGTTTGAGACTGCTGGTTGGTGAGAATGAAGTTGTCCAACATGTAGCGAAGGGTGTGGTTATCAAGCTCAAGCCGGAAGAACTTGTCATGGAGAGCATGCG